>JAEOUJ010000329.1 GCA_016839405.1 Candidatus Gerdarchaeota archaeon
GTTAATAATTAATTTTAACATTTTTTATATATGTAAATAAATACATAATTTACTAATTTAAATAATAATATCAATTGATTACTTGTTATTTTTTTAAAGGGGTTACTTAATACAAAATAATTATCTACCCAAATTGAATATTTTTTTCAATAAATATGAGAAATTATTCAATTATGCTTTTTATATAGGATATATGATAATGGGTATTATCATATAAGCATAAAAAAATAGTTATTATTAGATTTTTAATTGAAATAACAAGCAATAAATAGCTGTCCAGATATAAAATTGGTGTTAAAAGGTTAGGGTAAAACGATTATAATGGCTTCAGAAAAGATACCTGAAAATCAAAAGGTTCATTTGACTTTTGGATTACTTTGTGTAGCAACTATTATTATAAGTTTGGTGCTAATTTTTGTTGGAATTTATGGATATGATTTTTTTTCTGCTTGGTATTTGGGTATTTTAATTCCACTAGGCGTAATTGTTACTATTCTTATTTTAGTTATAATTAGCACAGCAATTAAAGCAGTAAATGAAAGAAAAAAAGATGAAGACTATATACCAAAACCTTTCTTTACAGATTTAAGGCGTCTATTTAGAAAAAAACAAAATGAAGAATTCTCAGATGCAAGCTATTCATCTATACCATTAACGAATAGAAATTATGGAAGATTTGGTCCTGGTTCTATTGATCAAACTAATTTAAATCAACAATTAAGCATTTCCATAGTTGATACATCTTCTCATATTTCAATTAATTCTTTCATTTTCGAGGGAAAGGCAGGGAAAGAAAAATGTGGTATTTGTAAACTAACCTTAACATCAGGTGATATTATTATACAATGCCCTAATTGTAAAAAATTATATCACAAAGAACATTTAGAGAGTTGGTTCCAAACAAATAAACACTGTCCAATTTGTGATTATCCTTTTTTTTAATTATAGTGAAAATGGAAGTCTCAATTTTTTAAGACCTCCATTTTACACTAATTTGCGTCAACCAAAAAAGACTAAATATAGTATTTGAACGTAGTGTTAGAAAAAAATTAGATTATTCGGATCTTTTGGAGGATTATCAATTGAGTTTTGAAGCAACAGATATTGTACCAATAGAATACCAATCTTTATTCAAAATAATATCCCCTATAGAAAAATCTGGAATCCTTAAAATTATTAAAGAAAATTATTTGGAATTAAAAGACAAATATGAAGCATTGTTCTTGGGGATTAAAGATTATTTAATTAGTTTTAAAACAGAAGATATTTCTTCATTAGTTTTCATAATGTTTGGTCAAATTTCTATGGATTTAACTAAAAATCAAGACATTCCTGAAATGTTAGAAATATATCCAGATTCGCCTGAATTACAATTTTATAATATACAGCTTTTAGTTGACAAAGGTATTTTTGATGGAATTGATGAGACAATCAAGAATGCTCGCTTAGAAGATGACCAAAGAAATATGATTTTTAATCGATTAGTTGCTGCAGATAAATTAGCTAATGTGATAATGGATATGCAGAGTTTTTTACTTGAAATCATGTATTTTGGGATGAAAGAAGAATATGAAAAAATTCCTGAAGTTATTGAAAAAGCAGAAGAAACTTGGAAACGAGCGGTTAAATGGTCAGAATCAAAAGAAGTATTATTTGTTTTAGAATTAGCAGCTAAAATGATTATACAAAAGACACAAATTCTAATGAATGCACAAGACTTAGATACAGCAATCAAATTCTATGAAAATGAAGAAATTCAAGAGGTAATTAAACTATGCAGAAGCACAATAATGAAAGCTAACATTCTTCATGTTGCAGCTATGCTCTATTATAGTGCAGGGCAACCCACAAAAGGCTTAAATCACATGGAAAAGGCAATTAAATTAATTGAACAAGTTCATGGACGCAATTCTTGGAAAGCTACTTTTTATCACAATCTTGGTTATATGTATGTTTTAGTTGATACAGACAAGTGCATTGAGGTATATGAAAAATGTATAGAAATTTTAGAAGGAACAGAAGATTTGCAATCTGTTGCTTCAGCTTTAAGTAATTTAATAGGATTACATACACAAGCAAATAGAAAAGGAGAAGCTCGTAAATATCTTAAACAATTAGTAGAAATATTAGATTCTAGCGATGAATTAGTTACTCCTTTCAGAGCATATGCTGTTGCATCTAATGCTATGACTTTAGATGATTATGAATTAGCTAAGAAATATCTAGAGAAATTAGATGAAAAAGTTACTCAAGCACCTACATTAATGAATAAAGCTATTTCTGCTAGTGCTAAATTTGGTTATTACCTAGATGTTGAGATTAACTCAGAAATGGCTTACAAATATGGGGAAGAATCACTATATTACTTTAATAAACAAAAAGATTATCTAAATGCATTAGCTTCAGTTTATAATCTTGTTAATACAGATTTCCAATTTTACAAGATCACTGAAAAAGATAGATATCTTAATTCAGCAAAGAAGAGATTAAATGAATTATTAACTTTAGTTGGAGCATTGGATTTACCAGAATGGGTGGCAAATAAAAATGTAGCTCTAGCAGGTTTTGAGATACTTTCACAGAATTTTGCATTAGCTGAGAAATTTACTGATGAAATTCCTGATAGTAAAGAGCCAAAAATTGCTAAAAATAAGAAAATGATTAAACAATTACTAGAATTTTCAAAATTAGCCTATGATAAATCAGCTACGGATACAAAACCGGAATTCTCTGAACCATTATTAAATGAAATAGCTACTAATAAAGATGCAACTAAAGTTATGGTGATGCATGTAACTGAAACGATCTTAGAAGAACTCGTTCAAATTCCACAGCAAGTTGATCCTATAAAAGCAGATATCAAATTAATTCTACTAATTAATTCAGCGGGATTAACGATTTATACTAAAATCTTTGATGTTCAAAAGATGAACCAACAATTAATCTCTAATTTCATTTCAGCTATAGATTCTTTTGGCAAGCAATTATTTGGTACTAAAGAACCCTATTTCTCAATAGCTAGAGGAAATAACATTATCTTATATCGCAATGTAACTGAGGATTTGAATCTAGCATTAATTGTTACTCAAGAGAATTTTGATGCTATAATGAAATTAAACACATTATCTAAAGAAATGGAAGAATACCTAGTTGAAAAGAATATTCCATTAAATAAAACACTCGATGAATCATCTGAATTCTATAAATGGTTAGAAGAACGCATTAGTGGATTAATTAATTAATTCACTATTTTTTTATTTATATAATAGTTCATTTAGTATTATATTTTTAAGACTACTATCTTTTCCGTCGAAAAATCGACGAAAATTAAATATGTATAGATAGATATTTAAAAAAATTATAAATTAATTAAACAATTATTTATATAGATAAAACATGAAATAAATTATAATAATTTATATTTAATTATCTAAAATGAAATGTGAATATTTGCTAATGTTATATCGCATCAATTAATTTAGTCTTTACAGATTTTGCCTATCCATTTTGAAGCAATTAACATTAATTCAACTATATTATCCTCTTGTTTACCTAATAATTTCAAAATTGTTTTTGGTAAACTTTGAAGAATTGTTCTTTTCTGAATAGCTAACAAATTGTATTGTTCATTACAAAAGATTAAATGAATTGGTTTAACAAAAACGAGGTTATTATTTGTTATAAAGAAGCTCAATTTAACAGGTCCTACATTTAAATAGCTATTGATTTTTTCTCCTGCATTATCAATAAGAGCAACTAATGCGGATAAATTTTCCTTACTATCTCTAGGATGCACTGCTTCGGCCATAATTAAACCATTATTATCTGTTAGAATGCAAGAAACTAAATTTCCATTTCTTCTAAGTTCATTAACAACAATACTTAAAGCTTGACTTCGAGTTATGTTTGAGGTAAGATTAAGGCTTCTATTTAATAATTTGTTGAAATTTTTTGCACTAGTCATTTTATTCTTCCCTTATGTTCCAACACAAAAAAGTTATGATTATCATTATATGAATTTTATTCAATAAGCATAAAGAAAACAAAAAAGGGAAATTATCTTAAAAGAGAAGGTATTAACATTTGTAAGGTGATAATTTTGACCTCTAATGATATTGTAGATAAATTAGAAGGTTTAATTGATAAATTAATGCAAGGTTCTAAAACACCAGGATTAAGTATTTCAATAATAAAGGACAATAAACCATTTTATTCAAAGGGTTTTGGCGCTCGAGATGTGAAGAAAAACCTACCTGCAACAGAAAATACATTGTATGGTATTGGATCTTGTGGCAAATCATTTACTTCTTTAGCTATAATGCAACTTGCAGAAAAAGGTTTACTTAACATAGATGATCCTGTTAGTAAATACTTACCATTGAAAATTGGAATTGAAGACAATCCAATAACAATAAAACATTTGATGTCTCATACTTCGGGATTACCTGATCTTGGAATGGCTAAGGTCCTAATTTCGAGGAAGGTATTTGAAGAAAATGAAACATTTATTCCCATGAGTGATTTTGAAGATATGATGAGGTTTGTTAATCAAGCACAAGATGAAATTCTAGATATTCCAGGTAAACGATTTTATTATTGCAATACAGGTTATACTCTTCTTGGATTGATTATTGAAAAAGTAAGCGGATATTCATTTGAGGAATATATAGAACAAAATATACTCAAACCATTAGAGATGAACAGAACAACCTATAAAGAAGAGAAATTTATGCAAGATGAAGATCATATGGAAGCTTATCAAATCGAAAAGGATAAGCTAAAGATAAAAATACATCCCTTTGACAAATTCATCTATTCAGCAGGTGGTACTTTAACTTCTGTAAAAGAATTAGAGAATTATGTATTAATGTATCTTAATGATGGAATATTTAAAAATAAAAAGCTTATATCAAAAGAATCAATTGAGCAAATATTTAAACCACGAATAAAAACTGTTTTTAGCTCTTTTGGTGGATATCATTATTGTTTTGGATGGGGCAATAGTCCTGATTTCTTTGGCGAGACTTTAATTTCTCATAGTGGCTCTACTGCACTTTCCAGTGCATATGTTTCAATGATACCTAATAAGAAAATAGCTGTTATTGTAGCTGGAAATGTGGGAAATGTTCCAGGATTGATAATTGCACAATTCGTTTTTGCTAGTTTACTAGGCAAAAATCCCATGACTGATCTTCCTGTTTTAAGTTTAGATTCAAAACTTGAACAATTAATTGGAGAATATACTACTTATAAAGGATTGAATAAAATAGAAATTTTAAAGAAAGGGGGATTATTGTACATCAAAACTATGGATGGTGGTACTGAAACACCACTTGTTCCTGAATCAACAAAAATAGATGATTTTAAATTCTATATACCTCAAGGATATTATAATCTGCCATGTGAATTCATAATTAATGAAAAGAAAAATCGAATAGATTTTATCATTGAACGTAATTCATATCATAAAATTGGGTTACTAAAAATAAAGAAATGAACAATTAGTTCATTTTTTTACTTTTTTATTATCTCTTTTAAGAAAGCGTTTAAATCAGATACTTTTGAAATATTCAAATCATTAGTAATTGGTGATAGACTTATGCTTCCTCTACTAATAACTTCTACATCTGATCCTTTAGGAGCAGCAAAAATTGGTTCGCCCCAGAAGAAATAATAATTATTTTTTCGTGGATCTTTTCTTAATTCAGGTCTAAAATCTAGAAATTTTTTGGCAACAGTTGAAATTTCAATAGGAGTTTCATCAGTAATATCATAGGGAAAATTAACATTAAGAAATGCTAATCCTTGTGGAAATTGTTTACCGATTAATTTACGTATTATTTTTGCTGCTACTTTAGCTACATTAGTAAATGTCTCTTTATTTGGTGAAACAAAATAATGAGCTTGTTTAACATTCATTGATATAGCTATTGCAGGCACATTATAAAAGGATGCTTCCAATGCAGCTGCACAAGTTCCAGATGTTAAAATGATATGGGAAGATATATTCAAACCTTGATTAATACCTGAAACTACTAAATCAAAAGGCCCTTCTTCTAAGGCATGCAAACCAAAGATGATACAATCAGCTGATGTACCATCTATAATATAGCTTGTTTTATTATCAAAAATCTCTATTTCTTCAACTCGAAGAATTTGATTAATTGTTATTGCTTTACCCTCACCACTTCGTTGTACATGAGGAGTTATTATTGTAACATTGGCAAATTTAGATAATTCTTGATAGAGTGAAATTAAACCATTACTTCTAAGGCCATCATCATTTGTTAGCAATATATTAGATTCTTTTAATGACATAAATTGCCATTAAATATACCTTTATTTAAAATTAATTACAAATAATAAATCATTAGTAAGACTTTAATTCCTATACCAAAAAGTAAAAAAAAGTGTATTTAAGAAAAAAATAGGCATGGTGAACTAATGACATCAGAAAATGCATATGAATCAAAAGTAGTTGTTTTGGGATTATCACAATCAGGCAAAACATCAATTAGACAAGTCGTATTTGAAGGATTTA
>JAEOUJ010000330.1 GCA_016839405.1 Candidatus Gerdarchaeota archaeon
ACTTAGCAAAATCTCAACTGAATGAACAAGAAATTATAAATCTTTAATTAAACAAATAATCATAGTATCTTAAATTTAAATGAAATTAAAAGAATGGTTGTAAATATCGATGAGAGTAATTAAAATTTTATTAGGAAGGATTAAATTTAATGCTTGGAAAAAAAGGAATATTTTTGAGGAGTATGTCGATATTAATGATATAAAAATTTATTATGCAAAGTTTGGTGTTGGAGAACCCGTTTTTTTATTACACGGTGGTATGGCAGATTATACTAGTTGGTTTTTCCAAATTAAAGAATTGGCAAAACACTTTCAGATTATAGCTCCAGATACACGAGCTCATGGTAGGACAACAGATTCTGACAAACCGCTAAGTTATGATCTTCTTGCTTCAGATATTTCTCAATTAATGAAAAAATTAGGAATTAAAAAAGCGAGTTTTATAGGTTGGAGTGATGGTGGATGTACTTCCTTGGTACTTGGTTTAAAGTATCCAGAATTAGTCAACAAGCTAGTAATATACGAAACACCATATAATATATCTAATTTCCATCCAGAAGTCTTTGAAGAGTTTGATAATGTAGATCCTAATAATTTACCTAAAGATTATAAATTCATTAAGAGAGCATATGAAAAAGTAGCAGCTAATCCCGATAATTGGCTAAAACTAGTTAAAAAAGAAATGGATTTAGCCAGACGAGAACCAAACTTCACATTAGATCAATTGAAAAATATTGAAAGACCAACACTAATTATCTTTGGAGGTGAAGAACAACTTTTTCCAGTAAAAGTTGGGCAAGAAATGGCTAATGCAATGCTTAATGCACGACTCGAAGTTATTCCAGGCGGAACACATCTGGTACATATGGAGAAACCTAAATTGTTCAACCAACTAATTATAAGTTTCTTAAAGAATTTCAGTTAAAGAATTTAAATCTAAAATGGCAGTAGTTAGTGGAATATCAAAGATTTATATGATTATAGATATCTATTATCTCCATTATTTTTGTTTATTGTTTCCATTGAATTTTTACTCACACTCCTTCTTGAAGGGCTAGAAGTCCAGTTCGGTAAAGATACGTTTCAGTTCTTTTTCAACGTTAAATCTTTGGGATAATTTAGTTAAGAGTAGTAAATCTAGGCTTTCTTTATATGAAACTAAAATATTCTTAATATCCAAAATATCCTTCTCACTACTCATACCTGGAAGTAATTTAGCAATAATTTGTAATTCTGGAGGGGTTAACCAAATAACTAAATCATCGAGAATAGTCGATTGTACTTTGCTCTTCATAGTTTCAGCATCAAGTGAAGAGTAGATTCCTTTAAAATCAATTCGATAAAAATATGTTTCAGTATCAAAAGCAGTTATATGATTCTTTTCTTGTAAACCTTGAATCATATCAGCTTCTACAAGGTCGATTTTATATTCTCGTAAACAATCAACTAATTGCTTGATTTTGTTTTCATCAGTTGATAGTAAATCAATAATTATATCCAAATCTTCTGTTGAACGAACTGACCCGTAATAACTCGCAGCAATTGCTCCAACAAGGCAATAATCAATCTTTGTTTTATCTAAGCATTTTATTGTACGCTTAATAAACGATTCAAAAGCGCCTATTTCGTTCACGTTTTTTCACCAATTGTTTAAGATATTCTTTTCGTTCTTCAGAACTAAAATTTGGAAATCGCTCTTTAAGGGACATTAGGAAAACAGACAGAACGGTATTAGAAAGATCACAGGTTAGCTTGATTCGTTGATCTGGTGTGAGTGTATGTTTTCCTGTCACTCTTATAACAACCTTTTATCAAACTTATCTGCTATAGATTATAAAAATTTACTATTTAATATCAATGTATAACAATAAATCAGATAAAAATTGATTCAACTGGACAAACACATCTTCTTTCAGGTCGAGAAGTCCTTATCGAAAGTGATTAGCTCTATAAGAAATCATTTACCAATTTTGATTATTAATCAAGAGTAATCCAATGATTTTTGTTGATTCTAGGAGAAATTTCAAGAGAGAGGAATTGAAATGTTAGATAAAAAACAGATAAAAGAGATTCATGAGAAGGCAATAGTTTTTGATGCACATACTCATCCAATTTCACGTTCTATGAAAAGCATAGAAAATCTTGATCTTGGAATTGATAATCCTAATTCACAAATTGATTTTATCAAAATGAAAAAAGGGGGAGTTGATGCTGTATTTTATCCTTTACCCATATTTATAGATGAAAACGAAAAAGCATCAAAAGTAGTTATGGATTCATTGAAAATGATTAAAGAAGCAATTGGAAAATATTCAGACTTAGCAGAAATTGCTAAATCAGTTGAGGATTTGAGTAAACTAAAATCACGAGGTAAAAGGGCTATTTTCCTTTCTATAGAGTATTTTGATGTACTCGAAGGCAATATTGACCTACTTGAAGTTTTAAAAAAATTAGGAGTTACTTCAATTACGACAACAGATGATATGATAAAAACCAAAAATGGTGAGGGTGATTTAGAAAATGCTGAATTAACAGATTTTAGCAAAAAAATTGTTAATCGAATGAACGAGCTTGGAATTATTATAGATATCACTCATTTACCAGACAGTCTTCAAAAGAAAGTTTTGAACATTTCCTCACGACCTGTTATAGCATCTCATTCCAATGCAAGAGGAGTTTGTAATATCTCACGGAATATTCCAGATGATATTATCAAGTTGATTGCAGAAAGAGGTGGTGCAGTGATGGTTACTTTTAATCCTAAACATATTAGTTATGAATACCAAAAAGCTCAAACAAAAGCAGTTGAGAAATACAGAGAGATGGAAAAAGAGCTAAAAGGAAAATTTGGAGAAAATGAAGAAGAATTGGATAGTAAACTTAAGGATTTTTGGAATAAAATACAACCTGAAACTGTTAATATTGAAGAATTGATTGATCATATTGATTACATTGTAAAGTTAGTAGGTCCTGATTATGTTGGTATTGGAAGTGATTACAGTGGATCTACATCACCAAAGGGATTGGAATCAGCAACACAATATCGGAACATAACAGCAGAATTGCTGAAAAGAGATTATACTGAAGAAGATATAATAAAAATACTTGGTGGCAATCTAGTTAAAATAATGGAAAAAATTCAATCAAAGTGAACGATGGCATCATTCTAGTAATAATGCTAAATATCACATATCTTCTTGAAAGGTTATTAGTCCATTTCGGTAATAACACGCTTATAAGGGGGAAGCACCTGCTAGCTGAGCGCCATTAGTAGGACAAATTAGAAACCTGTTTGTTATAAAATCGCAGATCTTCTAAAAATCGATTCACCTATGAGTTGAATGATAAATAGTAGCATTAAGACAATAGAACTGATTAAGGAAGAATAGAAACAAAAGGAAAGATGCCAGGGACGATCTGTAGAAAATTGAACAAAAATGATTGTTAGAGTTATTGTTAAAATTTGACTGGCATAAGATGGAATAAAACCTAATAAACCCAATTTTTTTACAGGTAATCTTAGAGTAACTTTACCAAGAGAATTTAATAATAAAATAATGGACATAACTAAACAGAGTAAAAATGTTAGGAATAAGAATAAAGTTGCAATGGAAAACCAGGAAGATGATGTAAAGCGTAATCCGAAATCCACAACTACTGGAGTATAGACCTCACCTGGTAATCCACCATGCCACCAAACTGCAAAAGGAAAAAGCAGAAGAACAATCATAGCAAAGAAACTGATAACAATTGCCACTGAATTCAAATAAATAAGAGGATTAAGCTGCTTCTTTTCAGTTTTTTCAACTTGTAGATCTTTGGATGAATTGTCCATCAAAATAATCCTCTCTAATATAACATATTCAGTTTTTACTTATTAGTGTTTCACAAAAAACGATTTTCAAACACTCCAACAAGTGACTCAAAATTGATTCTAGTGTCAACTACACATACTAAAAAAAATATTCAATAAAAAAATATGATGCAACAGGACACACACTTCTTCTTGAAGGGCGAGAAG
>JAEOUJ010000331.1 GCA_016839405.1 Candidatus Gerdarchaeota archaeon
GTAAAGACCAGATCCTTTTCTAATCAATTCTATAGCTTCTTTTGATAATCCCTTTTCTAAAATGGTTAAATATTCTATTTGATTTTTGCTTTTGGAAAATAAGGAAATTTCAAATGGAGAGACCTCAATATCTAGAAATGGATAACATTTTAAAATTTGGTTCAATAAGGACCAATTTATTGCATCAGTCATTTTTTGTAAAGGATATCCAATATCATGAATTAAACCCATTGTCCACCACACTTTGTCTTTTATCAAATCTTTATCCAATTCTGTGAGCTCAGAAATCAAACCTATTAAATTACCATTTCCTAAATCCTGTTCTAAAAGAAAATCACCTAAAACAGCAACTCTTAGCTGATGTTCGGTATGATCTCTGTAAAATTTACCGCCACTTGTACTATACAAGAAGCTTTCTAAATCTGGCAATGATTTCACTAAATAAAGTATTCCTTCAGAATCAATCCCCCTCTCTTTAGCAACATCATAAAGAGCTGATGCTAATGTTTTCCTCTTTCCTCTAACAAAATCAATATCAAGATCACCTAATCCTTCTCTTAGACTTTGATCAATTTTCTTAGTGACAGTATCACTTATTTTTGCAGTCATATCAGAAATATATTTGCCTATTCCACCTATACTTGATAATTTATCTCCCAAGCCAGCTATTTTCCTTTCAGTTTCTTTTAATTTCTCTTCAACAGCAACTAATTCAGGCAGATCTTGCCCATCATGTTTTTTTACCGGTATAGTTTTTATCTGACTTTCCTTTTTGTGTTCTTTTCCAACATTCCTAACTTCATCTATTTGAGATTGAATTGCTTTTTTTAAATCAGTTAACCAATTACTAAAACTCGTACTTTCTTTAGAAACACGTGATAGAACCCATTCATCATTAATTTTGTATTCAGGCATATATATTCCTCAATGCTATTCTTAATGTACTACTAAAATTAAATCTTTACCAATTAAAAACGAAAGTCTAGACAATTATTAGTATGGATTTAAATACTAGGATGAACTATCAAGATGTAGTAAATTACTCTAATATAGTATTTTACTATAAAATATTACTATTTTAGAGTATCAGTGATTTTCTGGGTGTTAAATATGAATAAATTAACTTTCAAAAGTTCAACTCTTAACCTAAACGTTTCTGAGAATCACAAACTTCTTTACTATACACTACCCAAAGATATTATTCAAAAATTAAGTTTGACAGACAATGATTTATTGGAGTACGATGTTCGCGAAAACCATTTCTTTATACGTAAGAAAGGTTCAAATTCAAAACCCAAAATGGTTAATTATAACATATTTTCTGGGTTACTAGTTGAACGAACAATTACCAGAAATAATACTGTATTACGAACAAACCTACCTAAAGAAGTAGCACAACCTTTGGCAATAAACAAAGGTGATAATATTGAAATACTCCTAGATGGTGAGGTTATAATTGGTAGAAAAAAAACTTGAATGGATGAAGAATTACAGGAGAATGAATATTTGCGAATTAGAGAAAGAATTATGGTGACTTTTATCATCTTGCTTATTCTTCCGCCGATTGTTATGATTACTGTTTCCAGTATTAGAATCGGCAAAATATCAAATGATAATGCAGATGATTCTTCTGATGCTCTTTTAACTGAAGAAATTGAACATCTTCAAAGAATGTCATCTGATGAGTCACAAAAGATCGATGAATTATTTGATCAAATAGTAGCAGAAGTAACTATGCTGGATACTTATGCAGAACAATTATTTGATGAAAAAATACCAATTACTCCATACCAATCATATTGGTGGGATTATAGTCTCGAATTTTTACAAACAGGTAGATCAATTCCGGGACTTCATTACAATGATAGTTATGAGTCAGATATTTCCTTTGATTGTAGTTGTTACTATTTACCTAGAGATAAAATTAATAGTGCTTTGGGTGGCGATCCTTTCAATTGGACACCTGAGCTTGAAACTTTATTAAATATCTCTTCAAACCTTGATATCGCTTTCAAAAATATGCATGAATCAAATCCAAATTATATATGGATTTACGCTGCTTTTGATGATCCTGATTACTCACTATTTAGAAACTATCCTTATGATTCAATGGAATGGACACAATATGACGAAGATGATAATCCAGTGGGACCTGAAGATGATTGGGATCCCTTGGAATATGATTGGTACACAAATGCAGCTAATATTGTAGATAATAGCACTGCTTTTACATCACCTTATTTTGATCCTATTGGTTTAATTATTTCAGTAGGACGTCCAGTGAGGTTTGAAAATAATACTCTAGTAGGTGTTGTAAGTGTAGATATTACTATTGAAACTATGCAACAAAGTATTTTATCACTAGATGTAAGCGATAATGGTTATGCTTTTCTTATCGATAGCAATGGGGATACTATAACTCATCCTCTATTGGTTGATGAAGCTATTCCAATTATGGATTTAGAAATGACTGGTGCTACCACTTCAGAACGTGCTGAATTTCAAACATTAATTGATGATATGAAGACTGGTGGAGAGGATTTTGATTCTTATACTAAAAGTGGTGAAAAATGGTACATTTCCTATAACTATATAGAGACTACTGGTTATTCCTTAGCTTTAGTAGTTCCTGAATCGGATATACTTGCACCTGTAGTAGAATTAAGAAATGACATAGTTAAAAGAAGTACAAATAACATCCTTATTTCAGTTGGATTATTGGTACTAGCATTTATTTTAATCATGTTTGTATCAATTAGTGTCTCGCGAAGAACAGTAGAGCCAATTCAAGATTTCATTGAATTTTCCAGGCGTATTGGTAAAGGAGACTTATCAAGCGAATTAGATGAGGAGACAGCATTACCTCGAGAGATTAAGGGGTTGCATGCTGCTTTAGATGGATTACTTACTGCCCTGAGATTTGGAAATGCAGATTATTATGGTGGAAATCTTGATTTAGCTTTCAATAACTATCTTAAAGCTCTAAAATTATTTGAAACAACGAAGGATCAAGAAGGAATTGGTGTTTGTCTAAATAATATTGGCAATGTGTATCGTGAATGGGGCGATCTTGCTCAAGCAAGTGAATTCTATACAAAAGCTATAGCTGTTGCTGAGAATTTACAAGATCAACCAGGCCTTGCTTCAAGATATAATAACTTTGGTTTGATTTTATTAGACACAGGAAAATTTGATGAAGCACAAAAATACCTAGAAAAAGCTTTGAAAATAAATGAAGATTTAGGACGAATTAGAGGTCGTGTTTTATGTCTAAATAACCTTGGTCTTGTACATTTCAAACTTGGATCTGTTAAACTTGCTTTTAGCTATTATCAAGATGCAATGAAATTAGCTAAAGAAGATGATTTTGTTCGAGGTGTTGCTCATAGTCTTTTGAATTTGGCTATGTTCTATTTAGAGCAATTTGATGTTCACAGTGCAAAGTCTCACATGCAAGAAGCATTAGAAAATGCTAGAATGGTTAATGATGTTTTACTTGAAGAAGAAATTCTTGAACGAATGAAATTAGTTGAACAAAACTTGGGTGATGATGCTAGCCAAGAAGAAATACGAAAAACTTTAGATGAATTGCGTGGAACAGCAACACCCCAAAAAGCAGTTCTTTATATTCTTGACTATAGTGGTTCAATGAGCGGTTCTAGAAATAGGGCTTCAATCAGAGGATCACTTGATCTATTTGATACTGCGATAAAAGACAAAGATTCAGTTGGAATAATCACTTTCCATACAACAAGTAGAATTGTTTTACCATTGACTGATGTAAGACAGAATAGAACTAGAATCCAAAATACGATAAAAGGATTGACTAGACCAAATGGTAATACCGCATTATGGGATGCTGTATCTGATGGAATTGATCAAATCCAAACTGTTTCAACATCACAAAGATGGCTAGTTTTACTCACTGATGGAGAAGATAACTCAAGCAATCGCAATGCACGAGATATTATTCGTAAGATACAAAAGTTAAGAACAGGATTGAATTTTGTTGTCATTAGTGTTGGCGATATTGGCGAAGATGAAGCTATTCTAATGAGTTTATGTGACACAGTAAATGGAACTTTCATTAAAATTTCTGGGACAAGAAGCGTTCATAAGGAAATTGAGAAAGCGTTTAAAACTGTGGGTCAATTGATGTCCCAAGCTCAAGTATCAGTTGAGGGTTTGGTTTTAGATGATTTGTAGGTGGTGGCAAAATGAGTTTACGTAATTTTATAAGAAGTCGAAGCATTCGATCAAATATTATGGGTAGTTTTGTTATTCTCTCAATTCTTTTTATTGGAGGAATTGGTGGAATGTCCTATCTACTTTTCAAACGAGCTGGTGATCAAACAATAAGTGATAGTATTACTGCCTTGGAAGAACAAATTACTGCTAATATAGAAACTACTGCAGAACAAAATGCAGATATAATCAATGAGAAATTGACTAATGCTGCAGCTATGGTTGAATATCAAGCAACAGAATTAGAATACTTATTCTCTGAAAATAATCGGTATGGTTCACGGGATGTTTACTACGATTGGATTTTTGAATATGATCTAATAAATGCACCAAGTGATACAATATATGATCCAAAATATGGTATAAGTGTGAGCTATGAATATGCAAGTTACTACTTTGAAGGTTCAACATCTTTAACACCAGAACCTCAAAATGAATTACAAAATGTAACTTTAGGTACAGTTGCTTCAATGGATTATGTATTCCAAAGAATACATAATAATGCACCGGAGTTTCGATGGTTATATATAGCATTCGTTTTAGATGACACTGATTTATTCATTAATTATCCAGGAAGTATTTTCATGGGTGATGATACTGAAAGAACACTTTATCCTTATGAACCTCATCTTGAAGATTGGTATATCGCAGTTCATGATGGAGGAGGTAAAATTACCTTTACAGAACCATATTTTGATGAATTCGATGAAGTACCTTTAATCACAATTGGTCGTATAGCTTATTTCCCTGAAAATGAAAGCGAATTAGCAGTTATTTGTGGCGACATTTCTATAGATGACATGGTTAATAAAATAACAAATGTCCAAGTATTGGATACAGGTTATGCTTCATTAATTATGAAAAATGGTCTTGTAGTAGCTCATCCTGAATACGAACCGACAATTGCAAATCCAGATTTTCTCTTAATTGATGATGTAGAAGTTAATAATAATTCAGGAATATTAACACCTGCTCTTACTTCTCAACAATTAGATTTAATTACATCAGGTGAATCTGGTATTCTTCGTTATACAAGAGATGGGCAAGAACGTTTCCTAGCTTATCAACCAGTTGGAGATACAGAATACATTAGTATAATTATCTTACCAGTCGATGAGGCTCTTGAAGGAATTGAACCAGTAGAAATACGAATGAATCAAGCTATTAGAAGCAATTTAAATACAATTTGGATTATTGTTGTAGTTAGCTTTGTAATAGGTATAACTGTAGGATTAATTTTAACTGCTTATTTAACTCGACCATTTACTCATCTTGTTAAGGTAGCAAGAACATTATCTACAAGACGAGCACGGAAAGATATAATGGAAGGTTTGATGACTGAAATTGATCCTGAACTGCTGACAAGTGAAGATGAATTTGGTGAACTAACTAGAGCATTCAAAGATATGTTGGATCAAGTACAACAAGCTGAACGGGAGAAAAATCAATAAACTTCTCCCACATTAATTTTTTTTAGGAGTAAATTAAACAATGAAATGGACATTAAATGATAGTAAATTAATCTATGGTGTAGCGCAAAAAGATATGAAAAATTTAGATATTACAAAAGATGGGAAATTAGAATTAGTTCTAAACAATCAACATATTACATTTGAAGAAATAATAAAGCAATTTAAAGAAAAAACAAAGTATCATGATTCTTCTTTTGCTATAAGATTACCTCAATTAATAACAGATCAATTAAAGAAATTATTATCAGCTTTTAGAGAATCAATAATCAAATATAATTATAAAGGAATTTATTATCCGATTTATCCTATTAAAGTGAATCATTCCCCATTTATTATTGAAACAATCATAAAATCTCATACTAATTATGGATTTGAATCTGGTACGAAATCTGAATTTGTTTTAATACAACAGGTACTTAAAAATGAAAAACATCGTCTAATAATGTGTAATGGAGCTAAAGATAGGGAATATCTAAAAGCAATTAGAGATGCTGTAAAAAAAGGACATAAGGTTTGTATTTCTATCGAATCTGTTCAAGAATTAAAAGATACACTTGAAATTCTTCCTCGAGAGAATTATCAGTTAGCTTTTAGAATTAAACCATATGTTACTTTACATGGCCATTGGGGAGCATCAAGTAGCAGACATTCAAAATTTGGATTATCAATTGATGAATTAATTCAAGTAATTTGGTTACTTAAGGAAGAAAAAGCAAATCATCTACTGACAATGTTACATGCCCATCCTGGTTCACAAATCACTAGTTTAGATGATTTTGAAGGATTTGCTAAATATATGTCTAAGATTTTCAAATTAATTTACAATTATGGTATGGATAATTTGAAAATAATTAATTTTGGTGGGGGATTACCAATTGATTATGATAATCGACTTGAAGAAGACTTTATGGAAAGGTATGCAGATATATTTGTAAAAACACTTTCAGAAGAATTAGCTGATTTTCTACCAACAATAATGACAGAATCTGGTCGAGCTATCACATCATTATGTACAATTGTTGTAGTAAAAACCATTGATAAATATGCTGTGTTTTCATCAGGTTATCGTGATAAGGTTATATTAGTTGCATACACCGATGAAACTAGAAAAATGAAAGAACCAAAATCAGCAGGAGAAGTATTAGAAAATTGG
This sequence comes from Candidatus Gerdarchaeota archaeon, assembly GCA_016839405.1. Next base: position 6,871 of record JAEOUJ010000331.1, read on the forward strand.
AAAAAATGGGAAACAACCAAACGTGATTTTATTACTATAACTGAAATGGCTGATTACGAATTTGTTACATATGAATATAAAGTAAAGCTTCGCAAGATGTTCTTTTCATTTGATGATTACATAAAATATCTTGATGATGATTGGACTAAATCATTATTAAAACCAGAGCATACTATTCAAGGTAATTTCTCAGTTTTCAATTCAATCTGTGATTTAGTTCTAGTAAAGCAATATTTTCCTGTCATACCAATTAACAATTTACATTTACAACCAGAATCAATTGTTAGATTATTTGATATTACTTGTGATTCAGATGGTGAAGTAGCTGTTTTTAATCCTCCAATTCATGAAAAAATATTGTCTACAAAAGATCACTATCAATTAACATTTCCAAAACCAACTACATTAGGTGGATTTCCTGTAGGGAATTTAAAATCCTTAGCTAATAGTTATGTAGTAATTCCATTAACTGGAGCATATCAGGATATAGTTGAATTTGATCATAATTTATTGGGTGATTTACCTGACTTATTAATTGTATTAGATGAGGAAGAATGGGTGATACAACTATTGAATGGAGCTCAAACTATAGGTAACATTTTAGCTGATATTGGTTTCGAATGTCTAGATGAAGATGATCCATATTATGATTTTAATGAATAGATTATTATCATATTTCCTTTTTTACGAAATACTATAAATTGAAAACTTTAGATTATTATTTATAGCAAATATTAGGAGTTAAATTGATGTGACAAATGATGATTTATTTCGTAGATTTGGTTTTAATCTTGAATTTGATAAAATGGATTTAAACAAAATTGCAGAACGCTATGGCACACCAATTTATCTTTTTAGTAAAAGGAAACTAATAGAAAATATCAATGAAATAAAACAGAGGTTTAAGAAATATTGGCCCGACATAACATTGGCTTATTCTCTTAAAAATAATCCCTTGAATGAAATACTAAATATTATAGCAGAAAATATTGATCATTTTGAAGTTTCTTCATTAGCAGAAATTAGTAAATTACAACAATTGGTTAGAAGAAGAAAAGAACAAAAAAACATAATTTTGACAAACATTTACAAATCTGAAAAATTATTATCAAAAACTTTTGAGTCAAATGATCATTCTAAGCAATCACTTTGTACTGTATATGCAATAGATTCTTATCAAGATTTTAAAAATATAGAAAAAATGGCAAAGAATCAAAACGAAAAAATACGAGTTTTAATTAGAGTTAATCCAGGTATTGAAATGGATGATTTAAAATCTCCATTTGCTTCAGCTCATTTATCAGCAAAATGTGCTTCAATCATCAATGATATAGAAGAAATAAAACAATTAAGTAA
>JAEOUJ010000332.1 GCA_016839405.1 Candidatus Gerdarchaeota archaeon
CTTGTATTTCCGTATATTACATTAATAATATCTGTTTCAGGAACTATTGGTATATCATAGAAAACATATATTCCTGTCCCTACAAATTGTTCATTTTGAAAAACAGAATCATAACTGACATTATAATAAACATATTCAAAACCACGATCAACAAGAGAATGAAATGCGAGATTTGAACTGTAAATATCAGGCATTCTATTTGCCAAGAAATAAGATATCCATTCACCTTCCATGTTATTTGTTCTATCAGAACATAAATCTAAAGCAATATAATAATAGTCAGCATCTTCTGCAATATGCATATAATTCCAACCATCAACATTGCTCTTGCTTTCTATAGGATCGATTGTATTATTGACGTCTAAGTAAAAAGCTATATTGTTATATGTTGCTCTACTCCATTCCTTTTTCTCAATAACACCATCAATGACTGGTGTAATTTCTGTAGGACTAATAAAGAATTGGAAATCTCTAGCCCAAAGGAAACCTACCATAAAGGTTCCACCAGAAATAAGAATTATTAGAATTATTGTTAAAATAACGCCACTTTTTTTCATCTTAAAAACCCATTCTTAAATAGAATAATTATGATACTCACAACTCATATATTAAATTACTTTTATGTGAAAATTTCACAGATTATAAACTAAAAAAATATAATGTTGATTAAATTAGATTATTTTGTGATAGTTTTGAGCTTAGATATTAAAATAAATGAAATAATTAAACAAAGCAAAACAATTGCTGTTGTAGGAATTTCTAGAGATCCAGAAAAAGCAGCTTATATTGTTCCAAAATATCTGCAATTACAATGTTATAAGATTATACCGGTTAATCCAAAAGCTGATATAATTCTTGGTGAGAAAGCTTATCCAACATTAGACTCAATAAAAGAAAAAATCGATATTGTTGATATTTTCAGACCCAGCGAACAAACACCCTCCATTGTAAAAGAAGCAGTAAAATTAAATCCAAAACTAATCTGGTTACAACTAGGTATATCAAATGAAGTTTCAAAAAAAATTGCAGATGAGCATAATATACCCATTATCATGAATAAATGTCTAAAAGTTGAGCACATGCGTTTATCAGGTATGTTTTGAAAGCTAATTTACAATTCTTTTTTTCTCCAACTTTTGCCTATATGGAAAACAGTTTAAAAGTAAATAATATAGTTTTTTGAAAACGATAGGAGTTCATGTGGTAAGGACAAATCGACAAAAATAGACTTTGTCTTAGTTTAAAATATACCAAAATGACTTCTAAAATGTAGGTGAAATAGTGTGGTTGACCGTGGAATAAAAGAAATAGAAAATCCCGATGAATTATTAGAAATGGGATTAGTTGCTGGCATCCAAAGCGGTCAATTCGATAATGCTATTGAATTTTTCGAAAAAGCTATTGAACTTCAACCAGAAAATTGTCGTGCATGGTTTCTACTTGGATTAGCTCATGATTGTCAAAATAACAATAAGAAAGGAATAGATTGTTACAAAAAAGCTCTTGAAATAAATCCCGATTATACTGAAGCTTTAGTAAATCTTGGTACAAATTATTCTAAATTAGGTGACAATAATATGGCTATTGCTTGTTTTCTCGAAGCATTAGACATTAAACCTGATTATTTCGAAGCAATGGTTAATCTCGGCATAAGTTATTTGGAAAGAGGGGATGTTGATGAAGCAATTGATGTGTGTCAGAGAGCACTTGTCATTGATTCAAATTATCACATAGCATACAATACTTTAGGTAGAGCCTATATGCAAAAAAATATGCCATTAGAAGCAATGGATTTCTTTGAGAGGGCAATTGAGATTGATCCCGATTACTATGAACCTTTTAATTTCATGGGGTTGATTCTAGTTGATCAGAAAAATTTTGAAGAAGCAATAAAATTTTTTGAAAAATCAATTTCATTAAATCCTAATTATCATTTGGCTTATAATAATCTGGGTGTTGTTTTTGCTATGATAGGTGATCTTTCTGGAGCAATTGAATATTTCAGAAAAGCAGTTGATATTGAACCCAAATATTTTGAAGCTTTACATAATCTAGCTTCTGCTTATGAGGAAGCTGAAGATTTTGATAAAGCAGCTGAATATGAAGAAAGAGCATACAATGCTTGATATATATCAATTTTTTTAATTCCCCAAACAACTTTTTATTCAAGTGAGTAATAGTATTTATGATATATTTTTGAGGTAGTCGACTATGACAAAAGGAATTGGACAAGAATTTATGGAAAAGACAAAGTATAAGTATCTAGATATGTCAGATCAGAAAAAAGGTAAACCAGCACCAAAATTACAGCTGGATTATGATGAATCCAAAAAATTAATTGATTTACCATCTCCTGAGGAAATTAATGTTCCAAAAATTGATCTTAGAGATGCAGTAGAAAATAGAGTAAGTGTAAGAAAATATTCAGATAAAGCATTAACTTTGAATGAACTTGCTTGGTTATTATGGGCTACACAAGGTGTTAAGGAAACTGGAGAAATTTGGACAAGACGAACTGTACCTTCTGCAGGTGCAAGACATGCTTTTGAAACATTTATTTTAGCAAATAATGTTGAAGGATTAAAACCAGGTGTTTATCGTTATTTAGCTTTAAATCATAAATTAATTGAGTATGATTTAAGTGAAGGTATTGCAGATAAACTTGCTGAAGGCGCCTATAATCAATCCATGGTTAAAAATGGAGCTGCTACATTTATTTGGGTTGCAGTGCCTTATAGAATTTCTTGGAGATATAGCGAACGAAGTTATCGATATATGCATTTAGATGCAGGGCATGTCTCACAGAATCTTTATCTTGCATGTGAATGTATCAATGCTGGATGTTGTGCTATTGCTGCATTTTATGATGAAAAAATGAATGAATACTTAGGTTTGGATGGAAAAGATTTATTCGTAATTTATTTACAATCGTTAGGTAAAAAATAAATAAACAGGATTATCTTAAAATGATAATCCTTTATCATTCTTTTATTAATTCAAGATAAAATGTTTGATCAATTTCTTCTTCTTTAAAGATTTTAAAACCGACTTTTTTAGCCATTTTGATTATGGAATTTTTATTTTGTTTTCTAAATGGCGATCCATAACCTGTATTTATGATTTTATGTGGTAATATAACTTCTAAGGGCACTACAAAGATTTTAGCTTTTTCATTTGGTTTTTTTTCTGGTATTATAGCTCCCCAAATTAGTAATCTACCATCAGATCTTAGAACTCTATAAATTTCTTTAAGGGCTTTTTCTTTTATTTCATCATCCATGTACATAAACGAGAAAAATGCTGTTGCTATATTAAACGATTTATCTAGGAATTTAAGATCTGTTGCATCCATGATTATTTTTAGGTTTTCACTTGGTGCTTCTTCGAGTTCCCTTTTATTTTTATCAATAGCTATAACTTGTTCATGCATTAATTGTCCAATAACACCTTCTCCACCACCGCCAATATCTAAAATAAAACCAATTGCTTCTAATTCTACAAGAGTTATTTTTTGCTTATCTATTATATACAAATCCTCATTATTGGGTTTTTCATGAGACATTAATACACCTCAAATAATTTGCCATTTTCTAAATAACTCTTAAAAGCTATTTTAATAATTAAAGCATTTATGACTACTATTAAATTAAAAAAATATTTTATCTCAGTAGTTAATTTAAAAATAATGAGATTAGATATCATTTGGTAATGATTAATATGATTAAAGAGAAAGTTCTTTTTTATAAACAAAAACTCATTAATTTAACAAAAGATTTGGTTAGTATTTATTCACCAATTTTCCAAGAAAAACAATTAATAGATTTTATAGCTAAAACCATGGTTGATTTTGATTATGATGAAGTAATTATAGATGAATTTGGCAATTTAATTGGACGAATAGGTAATGGTCCTAAAATAATAGCAATAGATGGACATGTAGATACAGTTGAAATAGGTTCTGAAGAGAATTGGTCATTTGATCCGCTAAAAGGAAAAGATAGTGAAGAAATAATTTATGGAAGAGGTTCTTGTGATCAAAAAGGTGGAGTTGCATGTGCATTAATAACTGGTCATATATTGAAGGAAATTGGTTTACCTGAAAATATGACACTCTACATTGTTTGTAGTGTTCTAGAAGAATTCTTTGAAGGATTGAATTGGCAACATATTATTGAAAAGCAAAAAATTAAACCTGAAATAGTAATTTTAACTGAACCATCAGATTTAGCTATAAGTATGGGTCATAGAGGAAGATGTGATATAGAAGTATCTGTAAAAGGAGTTTCTAGTCATGGATCTGAACCAGACAAAGGAGAAAATGCTATCTATAAAATGAAATCAATTATTGAAGAGCTAATGGAATTACATAAGCAATTACCTATAGATCCTATTTTTGGCAAAGGAACATTAGCAGTAACTAAAATTACTTCTAAGGCAGTCTCTATTAATGCTGTTCCAGATAAATGTACTATTTTTATTGACCGCAGATTAGGTCAAAATGATACTTTAGAGAGTGCTTTAAATCAAATAAAAAATCTTCAATCTGTGAAGAAATATAACGCTAATGTAAAAATAAAAAAATCTGCTGGAAAATCTTATACTGGATATGAATATTCAGTTGATTGTTTTTACCCAACTTGGACAATTGATGAAAACCATAAAACTGTTAAAACAGCTAAAAAAATATTTGAAAAACAATTCTCACAAAAACCAGAGACAAAATATTGGCGATTTTCAACAAATGGTGTAGCTACAATGGGAAAATATAATATTCCTACATTTGGTTTTGGGCCAGGCGAAGAAAAATATGCTCATACATCAAATGAACAAGTACCTATTGAACATTTACTAAAAGGACTTGAATTTTTAGTTGCATTTTGTTTGGAATGGGCTAAGAATTAAATTGATGAAAAAGGTGATTTGTTGCCTGATAAAAAAGAATTGTTTGAATTAAATCAAGTGAATTTAATTAAACAATTAGAAAAATCTCTCAATATTACTTTAACTTTAGAAATTGATTTGCCAACAAATAAAGAAAATTATTATGTCGCTAGTGAGGGGAATATAATAGGATTGTTTTTATCAAATTTAAAACTTAAAGAAATTCCCAAAATTATTTTTCAAATGACAGAATTAATCTCATTAGAAATGCCTAAAAATAATCTAAAAGATATACCAAAGGAAATTCTATCCTTAGAAAAATTAGCAATTCTTGATCTGAGTTATAATTTAATATCAAATTTACCTAGATGGATTTATCAGTTAAAATTGCTTCGAGTTTTGAAATTAAATAACAATCAAATATATGCTATACCAGATACTATTAGTCAAATGACATTATTGCGTAAGCTATTTTTACAAAATAATCAGATCCATTCTTTACCATTCAATTTAATAGAATTAAAATTACTTGAAGAAATTCATATGGATTTTAGAACTACTATGAAAAAAACAATCAAAGGAATTCTTAATCAACTGGAAACAAATGGTTGTCTAGTAAAAGATGATTATAATAGAAGATAATTCAGAGTTAAAATAATTTTAATAATTTAAATCAAATAATAAACTTTAATATAGTTTATTACAGGTTGATCGATCCATGAAAACTGTATTAATTACTGGGGGAAGTAGAGGGTTAGTTTTAGAATTTACAAAACAATATTTGAAGAAAGGTTATCAGGTTAGAGCTGCAAGTCGAAATGCAATTAATTCAACTGAATTGCAACAATTGAAAACTGAATATAATAACCAATTAGAAATTTATCAATTAGATGTTAGCAATGAAGAGTCACGTCAAAAGCTATATCAATAAATTTCAAAGAAGATTAAAAAAATAGATATTCTAATTAATAATGCTGGAATTGCTTCCGGAAATGAAAAATTTAGATATACATTTGGAGAACTAAACCAAGAAGATCTATGTAGAAGTTTTCTGGTAAACTCTGTAGCTCAATTAATGATAACTGAAAAATTCTTTCCATTACTGAAAAGTAGCATCCAATCTAAAATTGTTAATATTTCATCTGATAGTGGTTCCATCTTTAGGAAAAAATACCCAGGAAGCTATGGGTATAGTTCTAGTAAAACCGCTCTAAATATGATTACGAAAATTCTTTCAATTGAATTAAAAGAATTTGGTATAATTGTTGTCTCTCTTCATCCAGGTTGGGTTAAAACTACAATGATTTATACTGACAAAGCACCTTTAGAAACTGAGGAATCTATATCTGGCATGATTCAAGTTATTGAATCTCTTGAAATAAAAGATAGTGGGTGTTTTTTCGATTGGAAAGGAAATGAAATGCCTTGGTAGTTTAAAGAAAAGAAGTTGATTGAAGTAAAGAATTTTATTTATCAATTATTACTTCATCAACCTATGCTTTTGAATAGTAACAAAATTTATTGTGAATATCACAAATATTTTCTTTTGATTTTATGTTTAGGGATAACTATCATTGATTCTTTTAAAAATTAGACAAAAAATACAAAAAAGTTTTTGGAATAAAATTTTAGTTTTATAAAAAAGATACGAATGAAAATTTAAATAGAATGAAAACAGATTTTATTTTGGGAATAAGGAGTTGATACGAATTAGATCTATAAAAAAGCATGTTACTTTTCTAACATCATTTGTTCTATTATTAATTATTTTTTTAGTAATTAATGATCA
>JAEOUJ010000333.1 GCA_016839405.1 Candidatus Gerdarchaeota archaeon
AACTCATTTCAAAGAATTGTATAAGCTATCCTGATATTGAATAATACTGGAGCAGGAATTATGATATTAGCAGCTATTATGGATCTTATTAGAATTTGGTTTTCATCTGAAAATATCTCATCGACGCTTGGATATTTATTGGCAATTATTTGTGGAATATTTCTATTAACTGAAGTATATTCTATAATTACTCAAAAAAATGAACCCGATATGGCTATGTTGTTATTTGCTGGTGTTTTGGCGGGTATAATTCAAGGATTAACAACTGACCTTTTATTAGCTATTCTAACAGCTTTATGTTGGATTATGTTATTTTCACTTTGGACTATTCGTGAAAGCCCTGTTTGGCGTGAATTAATGCTTGCTTCTTTCATATCATATATTGTTGTAATTGTAGGGAGAACATTACAAATAGCAATGGAAATGAGAGCTGAAGCAAGAGGTTATGGCACTGATGGAATACTATATACTCGTTGGGGACTTACCGGACAACAATGGTTTGGTATTTCATGGAATGTATTCATTTACGTTTTCTTTTTACTGTGTATAATTTTCTTTGGAAGACGTTTCTTCATAGTTTCCCGCTTAACTTCCCCCCAAATAATTTACTTATTACTTTTCGCCTTGTCCTATTTTATTCTTTATCAATTCTCTTCTTTAGAGAATTTACAAATTTATTATGGTAACTTCGATACCAATTTAGCTGATAGGTTGCTGTTTGCTTCTTTTGGCACTTATGAAATAATGATTATAACTAACATTATACTGTATCTAATATCTGGTCCTTTGCTACATTTTATTTTTGGAGTTAAGAAAATTAAAAGTGAAAACTTCACAGATTTAACTGTAAAAATTAAACAAAAATTAACAAAAAATGAAGTAGATAAACAAATAATCGCTTTAGTAGATGAGCTTCACACGAATTTATTGAAAAATGCTAAAGAAGAAAAAATCATTCAATCAATTGAAAATTTGCGTACAGAAGTTCATAATCTTAATATGAAAAAGATAACTAAAAAGATTGATAAATTAAAACAAAAAATTGTAGATAGAAAAGAAAATGAAAGAGTTCTAAATCTTGTTGAAGAAGTAAAACAAAAATTGAAAATAAAAACAAAAATACGTGTAGGAAAAATTAAGGCACCAATTTTAAATGCTTTTGCTTTTGGAGCTTTTTTTGATAAAAGAATTGCTTTTATGTCTCGAAAATTAAGTGATTTATCAGATGATGATATTAGAGGAATAGCTGGTCATGAATTAGCTCATGCTTCAAGAATTCACACATTTTGGCTATTAATTATTACTGCTTTTACATTTGCTATTACAAAAGCAATATCTTTCCCTGCGACTCCAATTGATTATATCTTCAATCCTGATGTTGGTTTGGACTTCTTATGGTACTATCTTTATAATATAGCAATAGTGGCATTTTCATACATTTTTGTGAGATTTTTGGAAGGAAGAGCAGACAAGCTAACATTACAAGCAGGTTATGGAAAACCTTTAGCAAAATCACTAGTACGATTAGATGGATTCTATCAAGGTATTGCTAGTGAAATGGGATTAAGTGTTTATCTTTTAACAGATAAAGAACAATCAAAAGCAGAAAAAATCAGATTTTTAGGTGATTCAGGTCGAAATATGTACAGAAACTACATTAAACCTAGTGTTTCAGAGAATATTATTAATTTAATTGCAAGTCATCCCAAAACAGCATATCGTGTTGTTGCACTCACAGAAAAAGAGAAATTGAAACCATTTAAAGCTGCTATGTTGCCATTTTTACTTTCAATTCCTTTTGTTAGACGTAAATATATAAGGGAATTACAACAATTGAGATTAAAGGTAGCTCCAGTAATCAATGAAACCTTTAATGATAGTTATCCAAAAACAGGCGTTCAAAATTATGATCATCTCTCGCATTTATCTTATCAATTTGAATATCTTAGAGGAAAACAAGTCGCAGCTATATCTAAATCTGATAAAAAAGAATTCATATTAGGAACTGTAAATGAAATTGAAATAACTAATATAATCACTTCTCCAGTAAACTTTGTAATTGAAACGGAAGAAGGGATTAAAAATATCTCTTTTAGTGATTATGATTTTTATGAAATTGCTATAAATCAAAAACAAGTGTTCAAAAATGGCAAGATAGGATCAATTCAAGATTTCATTACTGATAATAATGAATTTTCTTTCAATGTAGTTTTTAAAGAAAATGGTTCAGAAAAAGTAAGGAAATTAACTAATCCAGGTGTGCCATTATCTTATTTTGAAAATCTAATTGGGAAAAATCTTTTACTATATCAAAAAGGTCTAACAAGATTGGCAAAATTAGAATCTATTGTTTTTGATGAGAATTCTTTAGCTAGAAGTAATTTTACTCTAACAATAGGAAATCAAACTAAAGATATTCTGGGTGATAAATTCATAATTGGATTTAAACCATTTGATGTTTATTTGAAAAAAGGTAAAGAAGAATTGCAAAAACCAATTTTAGACTCACTTAAGGACAAACCAGCTTCATTTCAAACCAAAGATGATTTAGACACACTGGTAAAAGGTTTAGTTGATAAAGTAGATGATGAAAGTATTACATTAGAAATACTTGATGAGAAAAAGGAAATTAAAATTAATAGAATTGAATTTGCTTATCTATATGAAGATATAGTTCTACTTTATTATAAGGCATCTATGTCTTTCATTGAACGAATTCTAATGCAATTACAAAATAGAAGGGATTTAAAATATATTGTAATGTAGGTTTATACCTACATTTTTATTTACTATCTTCAAGCAATTTTTCAGCTATTTCTTTCTTCCATTTAGTAGGTATTTTTTGAGATAATAATTTGTTTAGAGCTCTATTTGCTTCAAATAAAAATTCTTTTGATTCTTCAATTGATGGAATAAAAGGTAATTCACCTGGTTTTGTATGTTTGATTTTTTGAGCCCAAAATCTGTTTAGACTTTTTAATTCAACGTTTGAAGGAAGTGAAATTTTACAATCTTCAGATGCCCGTAAAATTCTTCCAAGTTCCTTTGATTCAATTACTTCTTGATATTTTGGTAATGATGAAACATCTTCTAATTCATGTATCTCAATAATTAAGCGTTCTTTTATTATTGATTCAACAACACTTCCTAAATCAAAAACTACTTTCCTTGTATCTCCTTTTAATATATCACTTATACTTGTTTTAATAAGCTCCTTAAGAGGTTCTGTTAAATTATTAAAACATAAGAATAGATTTTCATCCATAAATTCCCCAATTAATGTGTTCTCTTGAATCAATTTTTCGATTATTATTCGAATATCTTCTTCTTGTCCTAATAAATTCCTTTCTTTAATTAATTTACTAATATCTATACTTCCATTATTAATAATCAAGTCCGCAAATAAATTGTAGACAATAAAAGTATCTTCATTAATAAATTCACCTTTTGCATAACCTTCTTCAACAATTTTCTCGAATATTTTTTTACCACTCTCTATTGAAGTATCATAAGATTTGGATATTTCTTTAAGTGAAATTATTGCAGAATTTTGTGCTAAATCTGTTAATTCAGCAATTAATTCTTCAGATATTGATAACAATAATGAGATTCTATCCATATGAATTGGTGCGGGTATTTCTTTCTTCTCAACTAATTCTCTGATGATTTCCTTTAAAGTATTTATTTCTATATTTGTATCTTCAGTTAGACTGGAAACTTTTACTTGTTTTATTTTCTTTAGGTGCATTGCTCCAACACGTTTCCAATATGCTTGCCGTACAACCTCACGTGCATGCTCACGAGTTAAAATAAAGCTTTTAGATTTATCAAGAATGTAGCGTTCGTTCAGTAATGGAACAGAATTTATATAATTAACTAGTCGTTCTTCTGAAAGCCATAGCAAACTAGTAA
>JAEOUJ010000334.1 GCA_016839405.1 Candidatus Gerdarchaeota archaeon
AACACTTGAAAAATTTCGAGATGAAAAAACACTCTTCTTTACTCAAGAAGTTGATGATGAAGTAATTGAACATGTGAAAAATAATCAACAGATTGAGGGTGGATTGAGAAAAGGGAACATTGTCTATGCGGAAAAAATTCCTTATATGACTAAGAAATTTTTAAATGAAATGGATGAGAATATGAAAAAATATTATTATTGTCATTGTTCTTGGGTTCGTGAAGCATTAAAGACAGGCATTACAAAAGTACCATCAAAATTCTGTGATTGTAGTGCTGGCTATTACAAGAATCAATGGGATGTTATCTTGGATCAACCAGTTGAGGTTGATACTATTGAAACTATTATAGATGGTGACTCTAGATGTTTATTTGCAATCCATCTTCCCGATGAAGTAGTCAAAAAAGCTGAAGAGAAATAAATTATGTTTAAAAATGGATAAAAAAGAACATCACGATTATATGAAAAAAATAAGAAAACAATCTCCTGAACAAATTGAAGAACATGTAGAAAGGATATTGCTATATGAACAATTTCTAGATAGTTCTTATGGAAAAAATGCTGACGATGCAAGTTTGGATGAACTCTTTAGTTACATAAAGGAATTTGATAACAAAAGTGATGAATTATACAGAAAGCATCATTTCAGCATTTACAATTATTATCGGTGTATGTTCAATCAATACTTGTCTGATGAGTTATACAAATTCTTTTGTGAAAAAATGAATCAAGAACGCTATATCTTCGAGATAAAAAAATTCGCAGGAATTGATAAAAATAATCTGAAAAAATTTAATGAAATTGGTTTAATTACTATAGAAGATGTTCATGAAGTAACAAACACACACAAAAAAAGAGAAGAACTAGCTACTCGAACAAATATTCCTTTAGATTGGATAATGAAAATTACAAAATTATGTGATCTAGCTAGAATTGCTGGATTAAAGGGTACCCGTTCTGTGTTGTATTATGATGCTGGAGTGGATACTCTTGAGAAGATTGCTACCTGGGATCCAGTAAAACTTAGAAACCATCTCATTAAATTTTATGAATCAACAGATTATAAAGGAGCAAAACCGCCAACACAAAAAGAATGCAATAATCATGTTACAATTGCTAAGCATCTGCCAAAAATCATTGAATTCTAAGATAAAATATCAAAACTGCATTCAGTTATTTATTTAAACTAATAAATAGTAGAGTTATTATCATGCTATCTGATAAATTACCAGACGATTTAAAAGAAAAATTAACTGAAATGTTTGCGGATATAAACATCATTCTAAAAGCACTTGGAACTTCTCAACGACAAAAAATTTTGATAACACTACTAGATGGTCCTAAAACTTTTCAAGAATTAAAAGATCAAGTTAATTTAGGCAGAACTGCATTATCAAATCATTTAGCTATTTTGAAAGATGCATCACTAATTGGAAAAATTCATCATGGCTATTATAGAATAACACAAAAGGGTCAAGATTTTCTACAAGCTATCTGCTTAGTTTATGAACATTCTCTAACTGAAGAAGCTAAGCAAAAAGAAGCTGAACAAAAAAAATTTCTCATGGATACTTTTATTCAACGTCAAACAAAATAGTTGGTAATAACATTGTTTCTGTTCTTAAGGATAGAGGATGAAATACCTAAAATGAATGAATATTATTCATAATTATTAGGAATATTTTTATACTAAAAGTAGAGCATGAGATATACCAAATGAGTATTATTTGGTATGGGATAAAAAATGAGTGAAGAAGAATATATACTCAATCCTATTGGATTTGTAAAACGAAAAAATGAAGAAATATTTCTACAGTTATATGAAGAGTATATTCCTGCGTTACAACAACTTGAACATTTTAGTCATGTACATGTTATCTGGTGGGCTAATAAACATGATACTAAGAAGAGTAGAAGTATATTGGATTGTACACCTCCTTATGGTGAAAATCCTCCTACAACAGGAGTATTTGCCACTAGAGCAGAATATAGACCTAATCCAATAGGAATGACTATTGCAAAAATAGTGGAAGTTAATCATACTAAAGGTATTGTTAAGATAGTTAATCTCGATGCTTTTGATAAAACACCAATACTTGATTTAAAAGCATATTTCCCTGTTTGTGATCGAGTAGAAAATGTAGAAATCCCCTCTTGGATAAAAGGATGGCCTGAATGGTTCCCTGAAGTTGGAATGGGTCTTTGGGAAGGAGAAACCAAAGGATAGTTGAGGGGTTTATCTTTCACCTAGCATAAATACAAATGGAGAAAAACTAACAATGGAAATAAAAATAATGGATCATGATGAAATAAAATTAATTGGCTGTATTTTTTATGGGGATCCTTTCCATTCAGTAAAAGGATGGGATATGGAAAATGAGATCGGAAAATTATGGTCTAGATTTATGAAACTAATGGCTGAGATTAAGTTTCAAATTAAGGATAATGTTGTTAATCCCAATATGTCCTATGAAGTTCATATAGATCCAGTTGTTGTAAAAGAAGAAAAAAAATGGTATGTTTTTATTGGCATAGAAGTTAAATCATTTGATAATATACCACTTGAGATGTTCTGTAAAATTCTTCCTAAAACAAAATATGCTGTGTTTACAGCAAAAGGGGATGAATTTAAGACAGCAAATAATTTCATCTATAATGAATGGATGCCAAAATCTAAACATAAAGAAGCTCATTCTTATCAGATTCAAGCTTATGATTCCAAAAGATTCTTTGGAATGGACAATCCCGATTCTGAACTTGATTTTTATGTACCAATAAAATAAAGAGGTTTGTAAATTGCTAGAAAAAGAATTAAGAGAATATATGCTTGGAAGAAAAATTGACCAATCAACTATTGATAAATATGTATTAGCTATAAAGGATTTTGAATCCTATTTAAAAAATGAATTAAATGTTTCAAGCGTCGATAATTCATTTCTTTATGAAGCACAATCATACCTGAAATTTAAAAAGTTAAATGCTAAGGAGAAAGAAGTTTTTTTAAATGCACTAAAAAATTATGGCGCAGCAATAAAAAAAGAGAGACTTATTGGTAATTCAAATAGACTTCAAGGAAAAGGTCATTGGTTGGTTAGATTATCAGATACATTAGATGAATTTGTTGGTGAAGATTTAAGAATAAAAATTCTTGATGCAGGAGGACCAATTAAACATTCCTCATCTGCAAGTAATAAGAGTGCATGGACTAAATGTATGATGGAGTGTCTCGAAGCGAATGTTGATGAAAAAACATGTAAGAAAATTCTTACAAATAATTTACACTATAAAAATCCAAAAACACCTTCCATTATGAAGCTTCGAAAAATGTACCGTAAATCAAATAATATTGATGAAGTTCTAGAATTTCTACACAATAAATGGAAAACAAAGGTAGGAGATATGTATGGCTATGATTCTCCTGAGTATAAATTTGTAGTAAACGATTCAACAATTGAAGCTGGTAAACGGGAAGGAAATATAATATATGTTTCAAAAATCCCATTCAAATTGACAGAGTATTTAACTACAAAAAATGATAAGGATAAACGATATAATTACTGCCATTGTGGTTGGGTAAGAGCATCAATATTAAATTCGAACGAAGATCAAATTTCACCGAATTTCTGTTATTGTTCAGGAGGGTGGCACAAGATACCATTTGAAACAATATTTGGTCGATCATTAAAAGTTGAGATTGTTAAGTCAGTCCTAATAGGAGATGATATGTGTACTTTCGCGATACATGTTCCAAAAGATATAGATTTAAAAAAATAAGGTGGATACCTTAATGGAAGAAGAAGAATATAAAAAATTTTTAAGAGGAAAAGGCAAGAAAGCTGATGTTGTTGAGAGGAATTGTAAAGCAATTAAGAAATTTGCAGCTTATTTGCATAAAGAAAGAAATACAAATCTATCGAGACTATCTAAAGAAGATATAAGAGCTTATGTGGAACATTTAGAAGATCAAAAGCAATCTGCAAAAGGTGCATTATATTCATTGATGAACTATTTTTCATTTATTGGAAATAAAGAATTATTAAGATTAGTTAGGAGTCTTCGCGAAGAAAGAACAAAGAAGACTCGAAAGATTTTTCCTATCAAAGACTTTCTTAAAGTAAATCAAGATCATATAAGGAAATTAGCATCAATTGGCATAAAAAATGTTGAACAAATGCTAGAAGCTGGAAAAACAAAGAAACAGCGAGAAGAACTTTCAAAACAACTAGAAATCCCAGAAGATGCAATATTAGAGATTGTAAAACTTTCAGATTTAACACGAATAGGTTATGTTAAAGCGAAATTAACCCGCCTTTATTATAATGCTGGTTTAGATTCTCCATTAAAAGTAGCAAAATTTGAACCCGATGAATTACATGATTTTTTCACTAAATTTATTGAAGAAACAGGTTGGGATGGAATGATACCTAATCCATCAGATCTAGTTAATAATATAGCTAATGCAAAAAAATTGAAAAAATGGGTTGAGGAATAAGAAAAAATTATCGTATGCTATCAAGAAATTCCTTAAATCTATTTAAACCAATTTGCAATACTTTAGTATCATTTCCAAAACCTATTCTTAAGAAACCTTCTAATTCAAAACATGAACCTGGTACTAGGAAAGTATTTTTCTGTTCAATTAATTTTACACTAAGTTCTTCAGATGGCATATTGAGATGATGCTTTAAGAAACCGACACTACCTGCTCGAGCAGGAATCCAATCAATTAATGGTTCATTATCTATCCATTTAGAAAGAATCTTATGATTTGTTCTAATAATTTCATTATTTCGCTCATAGATTTTTTCAACATGTTTCATAGCTAAAGCAGCAAGAGCATCATCAATCATTGCATTACTAATTGTAGTATAATCCCTATGACGAACACATTCATCAATTATTTCTTTGTTAGCAGCAATCCAACCTAAACGTAAACCTGTTAATGAAAGCCCTTTAGAAAAAGATCCTGTAGAAATCGCTTTATCATAAACATCTACAACAGAAGTAACATTATCATTTTCATTTATGTATAATCCCTTATACGCTTCATCATAGTGCAAATAGGCATCTGCTTCTTCTGCAATTTGACAAATTTGCCCTAGCATTTTATTATTAAATAAATATCCAGTTGGATTATGAGGATTATTAATTATTATCATTTTAGTTTTCTTATCAATCATAGATGAAAGTTCTTCTATATTTGGCTCCCATTTATCTTCCCATTTCAATTTCCATAATTTAACATTTGCACCAAATGATTTGGCAGTACTATATAATTGCTGATATGCTGGAAAAATTGAGATTATAGTATCTCCAGGATTTATTAAACTGTAGAATGTGAGAAAATTAGCTCCAATTGCTCCTCCTGCCAATAAAATATTTTCAGCATTAATTGTTTCATAAAGATTAGCTATTCCCTGCCTAAGTTCTGGCGAACCATTAATATGGCCATATGTTAATTGCTTGCTTTTGAAATCATCAAAGAAGTTTTCATATTCCATTAATTCCAAAAACTCTTCTAATGTAAATGGTTTAACACATGTTTCAGCAATATTTATTTCAACATCCATTTCATATTTGTTCATAAATTGTTCAACCAGAAAAGTATCAACCTTCATTTTGCTCAACAATAAGGTTAACAATTTGAGATTTTATTTACTTTTTTACATACTAGTTATTCTTTTTATAGATAATAATTAATAATTTTAAAACACATTTTTAATTATGGTCGATTTTCAAAAAATTAAAGATGCAAAATTAAAGATAGAGAAGTACATAGAAAAAACGCCATTGATACACTCCACTTATCTAAGTAATTTATGCAATGGACAAGTCTATCTTAAATTAGAAAACAAACAATTAACTAATTCATTTAAAATTCGTGGTGCTTTTAATAAAATTTTAAGTTTAACTCCATTTGAAAGGAAAAGAGGTGTAATTACAGCTTCTTCTGGAAATCATGCTCAAGCAATTGGTCTAGTAGCAGAAAAATTAGATCTTGTTGCCAAGGTAATAGTTCCAAAAAATACTCCAAAGAATAAACTTGACAAAATTAGAAAATATGAAGTAATATTGGAGAAATATGGAGAGAATTATGATGAAGCAGAAAAATATGCTCGGACCCTAGCTGAAAATGAAAAAATGACTTTTGTTTCGGCTTATAATGATGAATTAATAGTGGCAGGTCAAGGTACTATTGGTTTAGAATTAAATAAGCAGCTAATAAAATTTACAGATGTACTAGTTCCATTAGGTGGCGGAGGATTAATTTCTGGAATAGCTATTGCTATAAAGGAAATAAATCCAGATGTGCGGATTATTGGTGTTCAAACAGAAGCGTGTCCAGCTTTTTATGAATCATTAAAAGCAGGGAAAATAATTGATGTAGAGATGAAGGAATCTATTGCAGATGGAATGTACGGTGGGATTGAGCAAGGATCTATAACTTTTGATATAGTGAAAAAATTAGTAGACGAAGTGATTTTGATTAAAGAAGAAACTATGTATAAAGCGATTTCATTATTATGGCATAAAGAAAATCTAAAAGTTGAAGCATCTGGTGCTGCTGCTATTGCTCCAATTTTAGAAAATAGTAAACAATATGAGAATAAAATAACTGTATGTATTATCTCTGGTGGAAATATAGATACGGAATTATTTGAATCAATTATTCAGAATCAAAGTTTTTCATAAGGTAATTCTTCAATGAAATGATCATCTCTACCTACCATTGATGTAGCTTTACATAAAGCATTTAGAACTGATTCTTCAGTTGCTTCTACAGTTCCTTTTAACAAATCATTGAAAAGCTTAGTTTTTTCATTTATCATATCAATTTTTATAATTTCTTCTGTTTCATCATGTCTTACTTTATTAGCTGTTGAAAATGCAATTATAATATCTCCTGATCCCCATGAAGCAAAACTTCCAGTTCTAGCCAATCCCATAGGTGCTCTTTTAGCTATTCTATATAATTGGCGAGTATTTAGTGGTGCATTTGTTGCGATTATTACCATAACTGAACCATGTTCTTTTTTCTGATTTAATTTTTCATCTTTTTGATGGATTTTTTTCCCCCCTACAATCAAATCACTTTTATGACCGAAATTAGCTAAAACTAAAACTCCAATTACAAAAGAGTTCTTTTCAGTTTTAATTAATCTTGAAGATGTACCTATTCCACCTTTATATCCATAACAAATCATGCCTGTTCCAGCGCCAACACATCCTTCCTCCACCTGAATAGAAGCGTTTTTTATTGCTTGGAAAACATGTTCTTTCTTAACGTGTCTCCCTTGTATATCATTAAGATGATTATCATTACATTCACCAACAACTACATTAATTGAATTTGTAAATATTCCAATTTCAGAGTTATCCATTAAATGATAATCAATTAATGCATTTGCTACTAATGGGACATTCAAAGTATTAGTTAAACCAATATAGGATTCGATTTGTCCAAGCTCATTAACTTGTATTAAACCAGTTGTTTTTCCATATCCATTCAAAATAAATGAGCTTGCTCTTACTTTATCT
>JAEOUJ010000335.1 GCA_016839405.1 Candidatus Gerdarchaeota archaeon
TAATCAGATTATAGATTATACAATTATTAGTTATTGTTTTTTGTATTTTTTCTTCTAAACCAGGTCTAAAGCGCAATTCATCATATCTTGAATGATCAATTAGTGAATCAATTCTAGATTTAATTTGTATTACAAATCTTTTTGCTTCATCAAAAAATTGACTTGATTTTTGTGAATTAATTATTAATTTACGACAATCAATTAAAAGAAAAGTATTTGCTTCTCTTAGTTTGCGTTCATATTGAGCTAATTTATGTAAATCTTTAGGAGTATCAACCAAGTCTTTTAAAGCAGAGAACTTTTCTTCACTCATACTATTAACCCATTGTTGTTTCTGTTACAAAGTCACTGAAATAACATTAAAAAGCTATTGAAATCAGTGAATTTCGCTAAATGTATTTTAATTATCCTTGTTAATAATTTTTAATAATGATAATATTTAGTATTTCTGTAATTAATAATGGAGCTGGAATTATGAAAACACTTGGAAATTTAATGAATAATAAAAATGCAGCAAAAAGCAAAAAGGGTATAATAACAAGTGCTGTTATAGCTATTGTTATTGTTAGTATAGCATCTTTTGTTTTTGGAGGAGGAGGAGGAACTGTTATTGGAATTATTCTTAGTGTTTTGGTTCTAGGAGCTATTGGTGCAGGATTATTCTTTTGGCTTAAAGCAGTGGATGATTTACCAGATGCAATTGATTGAAAGTTGGTTATTAAGTTAATTATTATAAACGATTATTAATTATATAGATTATAATTTATTTTTTCAATCAAATTACTACTTTTATAAGTTTGAAAAAAACATCATTTTATTAAATATATAAAGAAAAATAATTGAAAATGAATATAGCTATAAGTGAATACCTTTAAATAAAATGTTAGCATAGTTAATATAGCGTGCATAATGCCATTTGGCACGCCATTTTGAATTATTGACTATTAAGACTATCTCCTGTTTCAACGCGGGACCTTTCTATTGAAAGTGTTCCCGCGTTTTTGATTTCGAAGAAATAAAAATTAAAATTATTTTAATGTCACTTTTTTTCTTATTCATTTTTGTGATTGTAAAAAACACTAAAAAAAAGAAATATTTTAATTGATATTTCGTTAATTATCTGAAGATATAAATCTTCTAATTTAATTCAAGACTATCCAATACACAAATGAATTTTTCTCAAAAAATTGTTTTAATATAAATAATAAACAAATATTTTTACTGGTTTCTTTGTTATTTTAAAAAAGGATTGATTTAATAATGTTTGATATAGAAATAAAAGCATATTATGAAAATCATGATAAGGTTAGGCAATTTTTAAAAAATAAAAATGCAAAATTCCATGGAGTAGACAATCAAATTGATATTTACTTTTATGTTAAAAATGGGCGTCTAAAATTGCGAAAAGGAAAAATAGAATCTGCTTTAGTATTTTACAAACGTGCAAATAAAAAAGGAATTAAAATTAGCGAATATCACTTATATCATTCAAAGAATATAGAAAAACTAGAATCAATATTAACTGACTCTTTGGGCATATTAATTGAAGTAAAGAAAAAACGGGAAATGTATTTTATCAATAATATTAAATTTAACCTTGATGTAGTTGAAGGTCTAGGAAAATTTATAGAAATTGAAGCTATAACAGACAATGAATCAGATTTTACCAAATTACATGAAATTGTAAGCTCTTATATTGAAATTTTAGAAATAAATGAATCCGATTTACAAAGTCTTTCCTATAGTGATCTCTTATTAAAGAAAAGAAAAACCAATTAGAATTTTAAATTCCATTTAAAAAATGATTTTTAATAATTGAATAGCTAAAGAATTATTAATATAACAAAATAATTATTAAAATAAATTCTTTATTTTAGTTTACCAAAGCTAAATATCAAGGTAAGTATTTTATTAAATATGAAAACCTAGCTCTCTTTGATTCATTTGAAATAAAAAAGCTATATAAAATGAAAGCATATGTTAAGAGGAACTTATTGTGGAAATAATTATGGAATTTAGTTGGTTGATAATTTTAATCATTTTTTTAGCATTTATTTGTGAATTTGCAGATTCATCATTGGGCATGGGTTATGGAACTACACTCACTCCTGTTTTATTATTACTTGGTTATGAATCAGCTCAAATTGTTCCAGCAGTATTAATCTCTGAATGTGTAACAGGCATTGTCTCAGCAATTTTTCACGTTGTTTTTAAGAATATGAGTCTTGGGTATAATAAAAAACCATTAAAGGAAAGATTAGATGTTGCAGCAAAACCATTAACACCTAAACCAAGCACTGATTTACAATATGGTGGAGGAACTAGTGGAAATATAAAACCAGAAAAAATTTCATTAAAAGAAAGAATAAAGGAGTTAACCATTGACACAAAAGTAGTAATCATATTAACTTTATTTGGAATTATTGGAACTTTAATTGCATCAATTACTTCAGCAGTTTATGGTTATAATGATATGTTCAAATTTATTGTTAAATTATACATTGGTATTATGGTAATTGCTATGGGAATTCTAATATTGGCTTTACGAAATAAGCAAATTAAATTCTCTTTCAAAAGAATTATTTCTTTAGGTGCAATTGCAGGTTTTAATAAAGGTATATCAGGTGGTGGATATGGTCCTTTAACAGTTTCAGGGCAAATCCTATCTGGTAGAGAAGGAAAAAATGCTATAGCTTCAACATCACTTTCAGAGGGTATTATTTGTTTTGTTGGAGCATCAGCTTTTATTATTACCAACGTAATTAGAAGTAGTTTAGATTCTGGACCGATAACTGTAGGTGAACTTGGACTAGCTCCATTTTTGATATTAGGAGCTGTATTATCCGCACCACTTGCAGCATTTACTACTAAAGCAGTGGATAATAAATGGTTAAAGCTGCTGGTAGGTATCGTTACTATTATTTTAGGTTCATTTACATTAATTAGAACAATACTTGGTTATTTAGGCATATGGTAACAAATAAAAGAAAAGTGCTATCCCCCCAATTAAAGGGGGGATAGCTAACCGACTCCCCAACATAAGTTAGTCCTTTTCCTGTGCGACGGATAATTTGTCAACTTTGAGTTTCTGTTGACAAACAGGGCAAGTCCCCTTCACTTTAACCCATTCCAACAAATGTTCTTTATGAGCAATATTTTGACAATGATAACATTCAAGATAGTCTGAACCAAAAGAGATTGGTAATTTACAAACTGAACATTGAATTGTATCCATTCCACAGTTTGAGCAAGGCTCATTAACATTTGTTCTTTCCTCTCCGCATGAGAAACAACTGATTTTCCTCTTAGAAATTCTATCTTTGATTTCTTCATGATTTATAGGCACTGAAAATTCGGTTGGTGTAACACCTAGACTAATCAAACTTGTTATCTCAGTTACAATTCTATTCTTTTCTTCTGTAGGAGCACTTTGATAAGCTAACTGCAAATAATTTAGTGAAGATTGTAGCTCCTCTATGTCTCTTAATGCTAAACCTAGTTGTTCTGCTACAAGATGTAGTGGAATATCAAGCACAATATTGAAAATTGCTTTTCTCAAATCTTTCATATCTCTCAAATTTTCAAATTCTTTTTGAAGTAAAGTAGCTTTTTCAGAACCTTTTTTATCGAAAATTGCTTTTACGAAATTTCTTAGAGGTGATAGCATCCAATCTAATATGTCATTTTGTTCATGCGTACCAATTTCCTCAAGAGTCTTTTGAGCTTCCTCCCAATATTTCAAACCCTCTCTAAATTTGCTTAATTTTAAGGCATTTTGTCCCTTATGTAACAATTCTTGTACTTTAAACTTCTTAAAAGTAAATAAGTACGTTGAATTATAGTCTTTGGCTATTTTAATTCCTGCTTTCCAATTCTTAGTGCGTATATATTCTGTAATTAGATCATTTATAGCTCGATTTTTATTTAATTTAATATCTATGGTTATTGGTTTTTCTTCTGTATAATATTCATTATAACTTTGTTTTGTTTTTCTATATATTGTTTCCATGAAAACTATGAAACCAATTAAAGTAAGTGCAAAAATCACACTTAATATGATAATAAGATCCATTTGTATGATTTTGAATTGATTAGTAACAATTATTGGCAATGTTTGAATGAAAGTACCTATATTTGTTTTAATTGTAATTTCCAAAATATCTTCATATGTTGTATGAGGTTCTATTCCAGAAAATGAAATCAAAACAGGATAGGTAAATTTTTCTTCTGGATTAATTAAATCTTGAAAATCCGAAGAATACGATACGCTTGCTAAAGTTAGCGATATATTGGCATCTAAATAAATTGAAAGATTATTAGTCAATTCTATATCAAAGTATACACTCTTTGATTCGTCACTTCTTATTATAATAATAGAACTTGGAGTGGTTGTACTAATTTTCGGTGTATAATCAATTCCAATTGTTTTTATTATTTCATGAATTATAACCTCATTTGATTTCATTTTAATTGACAATTCATTTGCAATTGCAGTTGAACTTAATTCTGGTATATCAAATGAAATTTCAGATGGAAAGGAGTTTATTACTTGTAATGAATCATCTATTTGCTGAATTTTAATTTCAGCTGATATATCATTTCTGTTCTTTAATTCACCAGTTAAAGTAGTTGTTTCTACAGTTAAATTATTTGATTTACCTTCAAGTAATATCTCACCATATCCTTTCACTATAAAAGGTATATAATTTAATGAATAAAATGTTAAAGCATTCTGTGATATTGGATTTTTACCAAGAAAAATACCAAATTGATATCCTTCAATTGAAAGAATAGTACTAGCTTTTATTCTACGTAAATTTGCTAATCCTGAATCAATTTCTTGGAAACCTGAATTGGTAATAACATTATAATCACTAACAGATTCAGCTAATAAATCATAAGTGGTCATTATGATTTCATCATCACCATCAAGATCAATATCAACAGATAAGCCATCTAGTGACCAAAGAGGAGTTTTATCAATAAGATATTCATCAGTAATTGTTGATATACCATCTTCAATTGCAAGTTTCAAACAGAATGGATAATTATCTAAACCATTTTCAATAAAAGTACCAAATAAAGCAATATCTTGTTTATTGGTGTTAATGGTGTTAATGATTTCCGAATTATAAGCTCTAAAAATATGTGTA
>JAEOUJ010000336.1 GCA_016839405.1 Candidatus Gerdarchaeota archaeon
ATTAATGTCGATAAATAACATGTGGAGGAATCAAAATATCATTCGATGAAGCGAAAAATATTATCCTTGATTTCATTCATGAGGAAACTGGATTTGGCAATCCTCTTCAACCACATTATGAAATTGAAGAATTGACCATTCTAGAATTGCATGTTGAAAGAGATGGTACTCGTTATGTCTCTTTTGAATATATGTTCAATGAAGATGGTTTTTCTAAGAATGATAAAACTCACATCCTAGTAGGGAATATTGTTATTGGACCAACAGGTAAGGTCTTAAATTCTCAGCTAAAAGAAACTCATCGTGGAGTTGCTGCTACACGTTTTTATAAACCCAAAATAGATTAGCTAAGAAGTTCCTTGGGGATTTGTTCTTTTATCCAACTTATATCTAATTCTGCTAATTTTGATTCTGTTGGAACACCTTCATTTGTCCAACCCATCATTTGATAATAGGTTTGTCTAGCTTTTTCTAATTCTTTTGGATTCAAAGCTGTTTCAGCTAAAACACCTGAAGTTTTTGGTTCAAAAAATCGTTTTGGTAGCCAATCATCTTCTTTCCTTAATCCTTCTCTTAAATTAAATACTCGAGCAATATTGGTCACCCTTTCACCTAATTTCATTAATTCCCATAAAGATACATTCCAACCTGTTATTGCTTGAGTGATTTCAATTATTTCTTGATGATTCCATGGTTGAAACATGCACATTAATAAGCAATTATATGTTACTCGCCAATTTGTTTGATATATTAAAGCTCTTACTTTTTCAGGACCAATGTTATTTAATGGAATTGGTTCTAAAATACCAAAAGCCTTGAATTTCTCGAGTGCTCGGTCATTTGTTAGAAAATTATCATTTAAATTATGCATATGATCAGCTCCTGTTGGTGAGATCATATACCCTAGTCCTGTTCCATGTTTTAACCTTGGTTCATGCATAGGTATTTCTTGTCCTTTCACATGAATAGCAAAATCTTGTGAGTCATTGCCCAACTTCTCTGCCATTTTTTTCACTCCCTCAGCTAATAGATTACCTATTCCTTCTCTTTTTGCTATTAGTTCTATTGCTTCCAATAATGCTTCAGCATTTCCAAATTTTAATTCCAAACCATTTGTTTGTTCCTTATTTAGAATTCCCTTTTCAAAACATTCCATAGCAAAACCAATTGTTACTCCAGCTGAAATAACATCAATTGAGTATCTATTACATAATTCATTAGCCTTACATATTGCTTTGATATCATCTACTCCACAATTTGATCCCAAAGCTCCCAATGCTTCAAATTCTGGACCACCATATTTTGCTAATACTTCCCACGGTTTTTTAAAATGAACAATTTTTTTACAACGTATAGGACATGCATAACATCCTTCCATTTCCATTCCCAATTTTTCTTTTATTACTCTTGGATCAATTTCTGCTATGTTAGGAAATTCTCCATCTCTAAAATTATTAATTGGTAGATTTCCTGTCCAAACAAAAGATTCCATTCTATCTCCCCCTGTTCCTAATAGTGAAAAATGTTCAAGATCTTTTAGATATATTTCATTCATTCTTTTACGAAGAATTTTTACTTGCTCTTCATTAGCTGTTGCTATTTTCTTTTTACCTCGAACTGCTATTGCTTTGAGATTTTTCGAACCCATGACAGCTCCTAAGCCAGTTCTTCCTGCAGTATTTCTTAAATCATGCATAATACAGGCATATCTAACTAAATTTTCTCCCGCTTTTCCGATAATTGCTACTCTTGTTTTTTCATCTCCCAATTCTTCTATAATTTTTTCATGAGCATCACCTGTATCTAATCCCCAAAAATCCTTAGCTTCCTTAAATTCTATTTTTTCATTAGTAATATTGAGATAAATTGGTTTCTCAGCTTTTCCTTTAATTACTATTGCATCATAGCCAGCTCGTTTCAACTCATTTCCCCAAAAACCACCAACTTCTGCTTCTCCAAAACCCCCGGTTAAAGGTGATTTTGCCCCTACACTGCTTCTACTTACACCAGACAATGTTACACCTGTTAGTGGTCCTGCTGCAAAAACTAGTATGTTTTCTGGTTCAAGTGGATTAATTTTAGGAGGGAGCTCTTTCAATAAGTAATATGCTACAATGCCTTCTCCACCAAAATATCGACGATAAAACACTTCATCTGGTTGATCTAATGTATATATTTCATTAGTTAAATCTATCTTCAATATTCTTCCTGTGTAACTATTCATTTTATCACCAATTAAAGTGATTAGTATACAACACTTTCTTACATTATTAATTTTTCATTTTTTAATAGAAATCTTTTTTTTCTGTCAGAATCTTTTCAATGATAATACTTTTAATTAGAAAATTAAAGCGTTTATAGTGTAATGGATAATTTCGCTTGAAGCAATCTTCGGAGGTACTTAAGTAATTGTATCAACTAACAACGATTGATGGCC
>JAEOUJ010000337.1 GCA_016839405.1 Candidatus Gerdarchaeota archaeon
ATCCATTTTACTTTATTCATAATTAACTCAACATCTAATCGTTTTGATGGTTTTCCTGTTATTAATCCTACAAGTCGTACAATACACCATTCAAAACTCAAGAAGAAATTCACTCTAGACCATAGCAGAATTATGATTTCAAAGAATAACACTGATGCCAAAGCATAAATTAATGCTATATGCTCTTGCCCTTGACCAAACACATGTCCTGAAATAGATCTTATATCAGTATTAAAAATCAAATTATAAAAAATCCCAAAGATCCATCTTGGAAATAAATCTAGAATATCTAATGAGAAAAGCGTTAATGAAACCATTCCCCACAATCTGAAATGCTTAACAATTGGATTATTTCCAAATTTCTGGGATTTTCCTCGGTATTCAATTAGCCACAAGAATAAAAACAGAGTACATATTTGTCCGCCTAGCATAAACAAATAATTACCAATCGGGGGTCTTGTTGTACCAAATGTAAATGAAGTAAAATAAATCAATAATACACCTAAACCTATAATAAATAGACCTGATAAACCACCTTTTAAAGGAAATCTCTTTATTTCTTTTGGATTAGCAAGACTAAGTCCAATTATAGCACCAATAAAAGCTGATCCAAAATAGGGAAAAATTGGCATTACATCACCAGCAATCAAAGAGCATGCCCATGATTTAAATGAAGTATTAAGGGCTTGAAATTCTGTATTAGGCCAACCACTATTATAACTAAATTCAATCCCAACAGGTAAATTTTCAGGTATAGTCCATCCCAAACCATCAATCCAATTATGAATGAATTGACTTGGGACTATGAAGATTAATGCAAGAATACCTAAGATCATGATATTTCTATAGAAATTTTTGTATCCATTATTTCTTAAAAGAAAATATAAAAGAACACTAATAACAATCAAACTTATTCCTATAATTCGTAATGTCCCCATATTAAAGAATCCATTCCAAAGAGGATAAGTATTTGACCAATCTTTTGTGATAATTGCTATACCAAAATAACCAGTTAATAATAAACTCTGATGGATTACATTTACTATTAATAAACCAAATCCAGTTAAAGCTTGTTTCAACAGTATTTTTTCTAGATCTTTACCTTTTTCTAATCCTTTTACCATAGCAAAGCTATTTACAGTTACGGAAATTAAAAGAAAATAAGAATTCCAAACAGCAAAAAAAGCTAATACAGCAAAAATTAGTATTATTGGTATCGGTAAATCTTTGACTATTGTTGGATCCTCTTCAATATAGCTATAATCAATGATATTTGCTGCCCCATGAACAAAAATCATTAAAAAAATAGCTAAACCACGTTGAAAGTCAAGAGAAGCTATCCTTTCAACTTTACTAGAATTTTTTTCATATGTAGACCTGATATCATCTACATTATCGATGGAAATAGATGTCATAAATATCAGATATATTTCTATCTTAGTATTTTTAAGCTTTTCAGCCTTTTATATAATCTTAGTAAATGAGATTTTTTTTATCTTAAAATTTAAACTCAAATTTATTTTGTGTTTCCTAAAAGTATTTAGAAATTTAGATTATAAAAAAGTAATTTCCAAAATTAACTCTTACTTTTTGTTATTAGTAATAGCTATAAAATAGAAAATTTCACTATTAACAGTAATAGGACTTGCGATTACATGTAAATCTAATGGAACATATTTGCCTTCTTTATGTATTGTGATGTTAGCATCATTTTCTTGCTTTTGTCCGGTTTCTTGACTTTTTAGGAAAGTTAGAATAGCACCACAATATCTACAAGCTTCAGCTGTGCCACAACCATTAATGTGATCTTGAGCATGAATACAAGCAAGTAATTCTCCAGGCCTGTGTCCAAGACTATCTTCAAATTTATCTACACTAATAGCTTCTATAAATGCATCATTAGCGTAAAGTACTTGTCTATATTTATTCAATATGGCAATCATATTTGGTAAAATATTCAGAATTGGTAAAACATTTCTCATACTAAGTATTTTTATTGTTTGTAAATAAACATCATCAATTTCCAATCTTTTAGCTGGAGCAAAGTAAGTGTCGACTTCAGACATATTAATTCCTACTATTTTAACTAAATTTTAAATGTTCAAAAAACAATATCATTAGTTCAATATAAATTAATTGATTTATTTAATGAATCCAAATTATAGAACAAAAAGTGGTAATTTATATAGGGAATTAACAAATTAATTACAATTTTATTTCAAATAAACAAATCTTCAGCAGCTGGACCAATCCAAGATAATCCAAGAAAGCCAGGACCTATATGAACTCCGGTAGCTGGGCCAATTTCCCAAATATGTATTTCTAAATTTTTGTTTGATTTCTCTTTCATATAATAGACTAATTCTTTTGCTTTTTCCATATTTCTTGAATGAGTTACTACTAGTTGCTCAGTTTCTGGCAAAGCATTAACAAGCTTCTCACCCAGTTGTTTAAGATATTTTATTATTGCTCCTTCACCACGTACTCGTTTATTTGAAGTTATTTCACCATTTTCTAATGTTAATAGAGGTTTAACTTTAAATAATTCACCAAACATATGTTTAAGGTTATCAATTCTACCTGATCTCTTTAAAAATTCCAATGTTCCCATATATGCATGTAATCGAGCTTTTGGGATAATTTCATTTGTTAGCTTATTGATTATTTCATCTCTACTTAAATCATCCCCAATCATTCTAGCAGCTTTTAAAGTAATCAAACCAAATGGATGAGTTGAAGTTCTCGAATCTATTACAGTTACTTTATTACCTGTCATTTGTTTAGCATGTATTACTGCATTTTCCCAAACTCCACTCAAATTTTTAGAAGCGGTAAGCATGATTGCTTCTTCGTATTTATCTAGAACTTTAACAAAAGCATCTTGAAATCTGATTGGAGGAGGTACTCCTGTTATAGGAACTACCTTTTCCTCCACCATTCTATTTAGAACTTCTTCCAAAGTAATATCAATGTAAGGTTTTCTAACTTCTTCATCAAAAAAAATAGAAATTGGAACAATAGTAATGTCATATTGTTTCAATATCTCAATAGGTAAATCACATGAGGAATCAGTAATGAGTGCAAGTTTCTTTTTTATTTCTTCTCCCATCTCACTACACTCTTGTTTTTTATTTTATTTTTTATCTTCCTCATTTGCATTTTGGATAAGTGGTTTTTTCTTCAAATTAAGATCAAAGATAGCAATTTTGCAATGGAAGTTTTAGTAATCTTTCATTAAGACGTCATCTTGTTCACCTATCCATGCTAATCCAAGTAAACCAGGCCCAAGGTGAACACTAGAAGCAGGACCTGTTTCCCAAATAACTATTTCTAAATTTTTAGATGACAATTTATGAAGATAATTCTTTAATTCAATAGCTTTTTCCATATTAGTTGAATGCATTATAGCAAATGTATCATTTTCAGGCAGAGAATTAATTAACTGTTCACCTAATTTCCTTAGGTATTTCATTTTTGCACCTTCGCCACGCACTTTTCCATGATTAACAACAACACCATCTTTTAATGCTAAACATGGTTTGAATTGGAGTATTTCACCAAAAAGATGTTGTAGACTAGCAATTCTTCCTGATCTTTTTAGAAACTCTAAAGTACCAAGAAAAGCATTAAATTGAGCATTAGGAGTTAGGTCATTTGATATCTTCTTTAATATCTCATCTTTACTCATGCCACTTTCAATCATTCTAGCTACTTTCAACACAATTAATCCAAATGGATGAATTGCAGTTCTTGTATCAATGACTGTTATTTTATCTCCAGTCATCTCTTTTGCATACTTAACTGCGTTTTCCCAAAGACCACTTAGGTCTTTTGAAGCAGTAAGCATGATTGCTTCTTCATATTTATCAAGAACTTTAGCAAATGCTTCTTGAAATCTTTTGGGAGGAGGAAGACCAGTTGTTGGCACTGCATTTTCTCTAACAATTTTTTCAAAAATTTGTTCTGTAGTGAGATCAACATACGGTATTCTTATCTCATCTTCAAAAATAACTGAAACAGATATAATAGTTACATCATATTGCTTTAAAGTCTCGATAGGCATATCACACGAAGAATCAGCAATAAGTCCAAGTTTCTTCTTAGAAATGTTACCCATCTTGTATACAATCCAGCAATTTTAAGATTCTATTAAATCTATCCTTAAAAATCATTGTGTATAAAATATAAAAAAGAGTAACTAGATTTATTTTTTTAATGGAATATCCTTGATAAATTAGAAAAAAGACTCTTTATTCGAATTTTATTCTGGATAACTATTAATTGCAGAAACAATAGATTTACTTATTGTATCATAAAGATTTGAGGTTAAACGTCGATATAAATCATAATTACTGACTCTAACAACATCATTCCATGAGCCCATACCACCAAAAACCCATGCTTTATCACATGCAGCTAAAATTTGTTTTGCTTCTAATCCAAAACATTTTTCCGGCAAGTAATCTTTCTGTAACAATTCATCTGGTTTATTATAGTTAAGATAATCAATTGCTTCTTGAAAGGTTTTTTCCCAAATTGATAATTTATTTTCATTAGTAAATTTTACCAAATCTGTAAGTATTTCATTCAAAAACAATTTCGTTCTTTCTAAAGTAGGGAAATGAATTTTGTCAATTTCTGTTTCTTTTTTAATAAGATGATAGTATGCCATAATTTCCCCTGTAATCGCTTTCCAATCAGATTTCCATACATGTATGGAAATCTGATTGGAAAGCGATTACAGGGGAAATTATGGCATACTATCATCTTATTAAA
>JAEOUJ010000338.1 GCA_016839405.1 Candidatus Gerdarchaeota archaeon
CAACCAATAAAGGTTTGACCTTCGCCGGAAAAATCTATAATACCCGGTTCAGGGCAGCTAACACCAATAGAAGTTATTCCTCTTAAAACAGTATTTTCAGGATATTTTGAGTGAATGATATCTTCTGTGCCTATACCATTTTGAATAGATAGAAATATGGTTTGATCAGTTACTATTTCTCTGAGTTGTTCAACTGCTTCTGCTGTTTGATGAGCTTTTGTTGTTACAAGAACAAATCTAGGATGGTTACTATGTTCTTCAAGTAAAATTCTTGCAGAATTAATATTATCTACAGCTAAAATTGGAATAACTAAATTATGAAGTCCCTTAATAATCAATTTATTTCTTTTAATTGCTTCAATATGCATTTTACGTCCAATTAGCAACACATCTTGTCCAATGTTTGCTAATAGTCCTCCAAATAGACTTCCAACACTACCAGCACCTATGACAAGAAACAATATGTCATCCCTCATAGGAATACTCTTCAGATGGAAAGACTCCTTCTTCAATTTCTTTAGCATATTGTTTTACAGTTTTTAGTATCTCTTCTCGAAAATTAGCATAACGTTTTACGAATTTTGGTTTGTGACCAGAAGTTACACCAAGCATATCATAACACACTAAAACCTGTCCATCACAGAAGGGACCCGCACCAATACCAATTGTTGGTATTGAAATTTCTTCAGTAATTTTCTTTGCCACATTACGGGGTATAGCTTCAAGTATTATTGAAAAACAACCAACTTTTTCCAAATTTTTTGCAAATTTAAGAAGCTCCTCTTCTGAATAATATGAACTTACTTTTCCTTGGACTTTATATCCACCAAGTTTATATGCAGATTGTGGAATTAAACCAATATGACCTTGAACTGGAATTCCAATATCAACTATTGCTTGTATTTCCTTTAAACGAGTTTCACTTGCACCTTCAAGTTTAACTGCTTCAGCTTGTCCTTGCTTCATTAATTTCCCTGCATTTGCCACAGTTTCTTCAATAGTTAAACCATAACTTAGGAAAGGCATATCACCAATTACCATACTATGATTTCTAGATCCTCTAGCAACAGCTTGACAATGACGAATTGACATATCTAAAGTTACTTCTAAAGTTGTATCTGATCCATATATAGTCTGCCCCATTGTATCTCCAACAAGCAATATGTCTATTTCTGCCTCATCAAATATTGATGCTAAATTATAATCATATGCAGTTAACATTGAGATTTTTTTATCAGAATTTTTTCTTCTTTGTATATCAAAAGCAGTTATTTTTGCCAAGACTATCCTTCCTGTAGTTTTTCTTTTGAAAGTTTTAATAAACGATTTGCCATGAAATCTATACTTTTTTGTAACATATTATTATTATCATACTTTTGAATAAGAGTTTTTAGTTCTTCATATGATTCTTTTATTAATTTATCAGCTATTTCAACCATTTCCTTAGCTACTCGACTAATATGATTAACTATAGTTATATTGCTCCAAACAGCTGTTCTTGACATTGGATTCAAATCTACGCTGATAACTGTTTTTCCCATTTTCCTCAAAGCCATTGTTCGATCACCATCTTCTAATGGAACAAAAACTACATCAGCTTTGTAAATACCTTCTGGATCAACAATGCGACGATTATGAGTTATTTCAGGAATTGTTTTTGCTCGATTTCCTAATGATATTCCAAGAATTTCTTTTGCTCCAGCTTTTTGTAGTACTTTTGCAATATTTTCTTCTCGTTCTTTTGTTCGATAAAATAAGTTTACTTCTAATTTAGCATTTGTTTTATTTGCTAGCTGAACTATATCCTCTGGGCATAATACTGCTACATTACCATTTATTGAAATAACTGGGTGAGTTGCAATTAAAAGTGCTGCAACAGCAACCTCTTCTTGCTTTAATGCATATGGTGGTGTAACCTCACCTAAAATATAATCAAAAGCTTCTCCTCTTCCATGAGCAATTAAACCCGCCTTAGCAACAATTGCCTTATCCATTCCTTCAATAATTGCATGTCTTTCTTTTAGGGACAAATATCTTGGGTGATCTTTTGGAATATCATTCATTATAATCACAGGAATTATTTGATAACTCTAGGTCCTATTTCAGCTATTGGGTTAATCCACATTTTAGCTTTTGGATGATACTTTTTAATGAGTTTTTGACATTGTACTAACTTTTCCTTAACATCAACAACAAAAATAGATTCACCTAACATGACCATACTAGATTTGAAACCAGCTTCTCTGACTAAATCTACTAACTCCTTAATTCGACCATAAAGCAATTTACTTTTTAAAGCAAATTCATAACTTAATTCTAAAAATAATTCTAAGTTTGGATTATTTATCAGTTTTTGAAGCATTCCTTCTGAAGTATTATTAATCAAATTAATCTGTTCTGGATTTGTTATAATATCTTTTGTTGAAAGTGTGCCTAAAAAAACTGATAAAACTTGTTGATTTTCTGGCCAGTCTAATTTTGATAACACACCAATTCCGGGTGCACCAGGTTTTTGTCTAATCTCAGCTTTACCTTGTAATTGTGATATTACATCACCTAATCCTGTTCTACAAATTACTTCAGCTTCATGAGCAATTTGACCGAGATCTATTGGTAATTTATTAATTTGAAATAATTCATTTAATGCATATGCAGTACCAAGAGCTCCAGCACCACTAGTTCCAAAACCACCTTGAATAGGCAATTGACTTGAATGTTCAATTATTATACCTTTATCTTTCCAATACGTTTCAAATTTGTATGCAACTTCTAAACTTACTCGTCCATCAATTGTTTTATCATTAAATATAACAATTGGTTTTTTATTAGGAGTTTCCTCAAAGGTAATTTTTGTTAGAATTAAATTTTCAATTGAAAATCCTGCTCCTCTCGAGCCCATAAGCAATGGATCATCATTTTGAACTATTTGAAATAATCCAGTTATATGAGCGGGTACACCCCAGGTGCTCGAGTAATTCTTATTCATTTTCTCATCCGTAGTAAATCTATTATTTAGCTATTTGAAATTACTTCTTAATCTATTATTCTAGAAACATTTTTTAGCAAGCAAAATAGGTATTTGGGAAAGAATAAATTACATCTATTTCAACTCTAGACAGGAGAGTTAATAATAACTATGACAGAAATGGCATCAATTGATGAGTTAAAGACACCTACTTTTGGGAAAATGCTAATAGCTTTTGGTTTAGTGATTTTAGCTTATGCAATTTCCTTAGGAGCAGCAATAGGTATTGTTTACGCTTTACCAATAACTATACACCCAATTTGGTTAACATTAATAGCTGATATTGGAGCAACAATTGTAATTTTTATTTTTAGCATTATATTCAATAATGTTAGTTTTTATGATCCTTATTGGAGTGTACAACCAATAGCAATTGCAATATATTGGTTTATACTTGGTTATGGGACTGCAAATTTAATTCGTCAGATAATTGTTTTATCAGTAGTTTCATTTTGGGGTATAAGGTTAACTCTAAATTGGGCAAGAGGTTGGAAAGGATTAAAACATGAAGATTGGCGCTATGTCAAATATCGGAAAGAAAATCCCAAGGCTTTTTGGTTTATTGCTTTTACTGGTTTGGAAATGATGCCCACATTAATAGTATTCTTGGGATGTGTTTCAATTTATCCTGCTTTGGTAGAAAGCAGTAATAGTATAGGAGTATTTGATGCTATTGGAATTTTAATTGCAGTTGGTGCAACATTGATTGAATTCATTGCAGATGAACAAATGAAGATTTTCTGCAAAATGAATGATAATCCAGAAAGAGTGATGGAGCTAGGATTATGGTCTATTTCAAGACATCCAAATTACTTTGGTGAAGTAACTTTCTGGTGGGGATTATTCTTTTTTGCTTTGGCAGCTTCATATTCTTATTGGTGGGCTATCTCTGGACCAATTGCTATGGTTATATTATTCCTATTAATTAGCATACCACTAATAGAAAAGAAACAATTAGCTAATAGACCTGATTATGCGTCTTATAAGAAAAGAATCTCTATGTTTATTCCTTGGTTCCCAAAAAAGGAATAAATTTTTTTTATTTTTTTTTCATAGTTTTAATATCATTTCTTTATCACCCACATCAGCTTTGAATCCATATTTTTCGTACAAAGGTTTTCCAGAGGGTGTTGCATGAAGGAATACAGTGTCTATTCCTTTACTCTTATTTTCTTCAATTAGCTTTTCTAATAATGCAGAACCTATACCTTTTCTTCTCCATTCAGGTTTTGTATACATATTCATTATGTAACCATATTTGCCTGTTAGATTGTAAAAATGGGGTGGTCTTTGTAAAAATGACAATCCACTTGTTGCTATGATTTTATTGTCCGATTCAGCTAGCCATGCAATAAATTCATTAGCTTTCATTTTTTCTTTGAAAAAATCATTTAGGGATTTTCGAAAAATAACCATTTCATTACCAACAGGTATTTTTTGAAATTCTTTTAGAAATTCAACTCGAAAATCAATTAATGTTTCTATATCATCAAGTGTTGCTTTTCTTAAAGAGTACATACTGAATTATTCATTTGAAAAATATTTAATTATTCACATAAATCAAGATTAAATTAATCCCATTTTAAATAAGCATAAGGTATAAATTCATCTGGTTCAATTTCTGTTAGAAATTCACCAGGTAACATTTTAGTTATTCCGGTTTTATATGAAGCACCAAGTAATTTTTCTACTTTAAGCTCATGCCAAGGATCAAAATTTGATGGTTGGAATTTAATTGAGCCTTTTCCAATTGACATTGATGTTATAATCCCTTCAACAGGTGCTTTTACTAATCTTGGTTTATAATCAAAACCTTTTGAACTTGGGTGCGGGAAATGCTTAATAAGAAAGACATTTGATATTGAATTAAATTTACCTAAACCATATTCAATAGATTTTTCTTCTGAAATTTCTCTTAGAAATCTAGTTTTCATTTCCACGATTTTTATATCATGTCGAATAGTCCAACTAATTGCTGTATTTCTTAATTTTTCAAGATGAATTTTAGCTATTTTTTTTGGATAACCAAAAAATTCTCTACCTAAAGCCATAGCTATATCATTATCAACAGGCATTGATAGACAATAAAAACCAACCTCACCCTTATACGTGCATAAGAGAAAAACAGCACTTTCTTTATATGTTGAAATTCCAAAATTTGTTCTGCCAAAGTTTGCTGTATAAGCATAAACAATAGGATTATCAGATGGTTCTAAAGGTGGTGGTAGTAACCTTTCAATAATTTCTGGTTTTGTTTCCCAAAAAAAAGATAGCTGAGATATATCTA
>JAEOUJ010000339.1 GCA_016839405.1 Candidatus Gerdarchaeota archaeon
CAGTTATTTCTGGCATTTGAGCTAAAGACTTCAATTCCATTGAACCTTCACCAGCAATGCCGACAATATCAAGAACAATTCCATTCTTCAACATTTCTTTGGCAATCACCTCATAGAATTTCTTACCTTCAGGTGAAGCACCAGAAAGACTACCTAATCCTTCATTTGCCATACCATCGGTTAGGAGTAAGATTCTACCTGTTCCTGCTATTAAAGACATAATTCTAGCAGCAACAACTGCAGGTCCTAGAGCAGTTGAGCTTAGAGCTTCCATTTTTTGGACTGTTTTTTGCCAATCTTTTGCGGTTGTTTTAATGGTCATTTTAGGTAATTGTTTCTTTACCCAACTATTATCAGCAACTCTTTTTTCTATGGCTTTTGCATCATATAAAACATCGCCACTTAACATTTCAACTACTTCCCCATCAGGAGAGTAAATTCGTAAATTGCTTTCAAATGTGACCAAACCGAACAAAGCGTCTTCTTTAGATTTTGAATACGCCTTCAAAGTGGAGATTAGGCTTTGTTTTACACCCTCGATTTTAGCTCCACTCATTGAACCAGAAACATCTAAAGCTGCAATTAATGAGTTTCCTTTTTGAACTCCTGCCCCAAACTCAGGTTTAGTAGTATCTGGAGGAATTAACCATCCAGCATAAGCATTAATATTTGCTGGAAGATCTTTTGGATCGATTACATTTACCGTTCCACAAAATTGGCAATTGAAAAAAGTACCAATTTTTGCATCTGTTTCAATAGTTTTAACATCTGTTAATATTGCTCCACAATTTGAACAAATTATTGGTTTTCCTTTAATATCTGGTTTAACTTCTTCAAATTCACTAAAGGAAAGCTCCCCGACTAGGGGAATGTCATCTAAAAGTTTCTCTGATGCAGGAATTTTATCTCCCGTTGAGAAACGCATAGGTTTAGTCATTTTAATCACTGCTCAACATCGTTCAAATCACATTTATAAAGCTATGTTTTTGAGATTTTAAGATTAAAAAAATAAAAAAACTTCTCATAAACCTTCTCCAGGTTTCAATTCTCCTAAAATTCGTAATAATCTATTTATTTCTTTATGTAACGTTAAACGTTTATTCTCCTCTGTTAGTGTTTCATTTTTTGCATGTGTTATTAATTCACTAAAACCATTTTTTAGAAAAACTCGAGAAGCAATTGAACCGGAAATATTAAGTAATCTAGAACGAAGTGTCTGAACAATTTCATATGTCTTTAAAGTTAAGATTCCTTGTTCTCGTTTCAATGCATACATTTCTTTTCCTGTTTCAAAACTTATTTTCTCTTGTTCGGGAAATCTTTCTTTTAAGGTATCGATTGGAGATTCTAAAATAAGATTTAGATAATCATTTGGAATTTGCTCTATTAAACGATTAAAATCATTAATCAAAAGACTAATGGATTGGGCATGCTTTTTGGATAGAAATAGCAATATTGTAGGTTTTGTTATTTTTGGATCAGATATCTCCTTAGGTTTAGCTAATGGATCATAATTAGCCAATTTATCCTCAGGAATAAATTCTTTTTTTAACTGCTCGTCTAAACCTTCTTGTTCTCTTTGCATTAAAAATCTTGTTCGATAATAATCTAACTCTTCTTCCCAATTGTCTGTGTCAAGAAAATTAATAGATTCAACAAATATTTCAATTTGCGTTCCCAATTCATTGAATGGGATTTGTGGTAGCTTTTCTTGAAAAGCTAAAAGCTTCATAGCTAAATCTTCTTGTTCATTAATTAAAAGGTCTAATTTTTCTTTTAAAAAATCTAATGCTTTATCAGATGTTCGATCAGTTTCTCTTAAGCTATAAACAATTCTTTTTGTTTCTT
The DNA here is from genome assembly GCA_016839405.1 of Candidatus Gerdarchaeota archaeon. The sequence continues at coordinate 1,849 of JAEOUJ010000339.1, forward strand.
CTAGCTGTTTGCTTCTTTTCTCTAATGTTTGTAATTCTTTAACATATTTCAATCTAAAATCAGCTTCTGAAGAAACATTAACTAAATAATTCTTCAGGTTAACAAAGGATTCATCAGTTAAATTAATAGGATCAGAACTTAATGATTCAGAAATCTTAAGAAGTTCAATTATTTTTGATGTAGCAATAATTCTAAAAAATGATTGTTTTGAGGATTTCTTCTTAGATTGTTTAAACATTGTTTCACATCAGATTTAGTAAATTATTTATCCTTTGGTTTTTCTTGAATTTTAATTGTAATTATACTACCAATTATCATTACCATTATTAGTACTGGTAAAAGAATTAATGTTAAACGAGCATTTGAATGAGTTATTTCATCTCCATTTATAAATTGTGTAATTAAATGCCAAATAAATATACCAAATAATAAGATAGCCATTATAAATCCTAAAAGCGGCCAAATTAATTTTGCATTAATCTTCTTTCTTAAGATAATACTAGTTAGAGAAATAGTAGCAAATAAAAGAAGAAATATAGAGCTAGCCAATTGTGCTATTTGTGCAAGTTTTAGTGTAAGAGTAAAAACTAATGTAATGCCACTTATAGTTAATATACTAATAAATGGCACTCTGCTTTTCTTTGAAACTGTTTGAAAGAATTTAGGAAAGATTTTATCTCTTGCCATTACATAGGTCATTCTAGATGAACCATATAATGATGCATTAAAAGCACTTGCAGTTGAGAAAAGTGCTCCAAGTGAAATTATAATAAATCCTGCTTCTTTTAAAATTGGTCGTGCTGCAATAGCTAAGGCATATTCTGCTTTTTCAGGATCACTAGCAAAAATAGTATAATCTGTTCCACCAAGTGCTGTAAAAGCCACTAAGATGTAAATAATTGATGCTATTATTACAGTGCCAAAAATTGAACGAGGAATATTTTTTTCAGGATTGTTGATTTCTTCAGATGCATTTGGAATTAACTCCATTCCTTCAAAGGCAACAAATAATAAAGAAGTTCCAACAATTGCCATTGCCAAACCAGTTAATATATTGAGTGGATTTCTTTCAGCATCTGCAAAGAAAGGTGTGAGATTTGTTGGAGCATTTCTTATTGCTGCTGGTATAGTAATAGCCACAAAACCAACTAAAATAATTACTTTAATCAACACAATGATATTTTGTGATTTCCCTGTTTCTTTAACTCCAACTAAATTAATCAAAGTTGATAATAATATTAAAACAGATGCAAAAATAGCTGTTACAATTTTTGTATAGAGGGATCCTTCACCAAGAACCATATGAGCAAAAAAAGATCCAAAAGTGTAAGCATATAATGAGCAGGAAGCTAAATAACCTGTCCAGAGTAACCATCCAAAAGCTCCACCAAAATACTTCCCAAATGCCTCCCTAGCAAAAGTATAACTTCCACCAGCAGATTGATATTTTAAAGCTAATTTTGAATAAGAATAACCAATAAGGATTGCTAAAATACCTCCAAAAGCAAAAGAAAGTATTGCAGCAGGTCCAGCAAAACCAGCAGCAATTCCTAAAACACTAAATACACCACCACCTATAGTGCCCCCTAAACCAATACTTAACGCTTCCTTAAATCCAAGCTCACGTGATAATTCTCTTTCTGTAACAATTCCAGTTTCAACAGATTCATGTGATTGAAGCGTTATAAACCCTTTAGAATCGCTTTCGATTGGAATCTGTTTGTCGGATTGCCCATCAGAATTATTCATTTCTTTAACCTTCAGTGATATAATATAGCATTTAATATGACTGTTCCATTTTAACTCAAGATTAAAAATTTACGCTTTAGTTAGAATCTCACCAACTCTCATCTTAATTTTCTTCTAACAAGGTCCTTTATGAAAAATCACTGCTACAGGACATTTACTTTTATGATAAATCTCATTAGTATCTGTTCCAAATAATCCAAATAATTTTCTTGGAACATATTCAACAGCAATGATTGCCAAATCAACTTCTTCTTTATTAAGATAATGACTAATTGAACGACCAATATCACGACCGACGATTACTTTAGTATTCATTGGAAAAAGAAGCATTGTACTTAACATGCCAGCTAGTTTAACAAAATTCTTTTCTTCACTGATTAATATTTTATCATCATCAGCAATAATTGGCACGGTTTCGGGTACTATTATTACATGTAAAAGAGTAACATCAGCATCTCGGGATTTTCCAGCATTAGCGAGAGCTATAGCAATTTGAACAGCTGATACCTCACAAGTTTGACTATCTCCCAATGGAACAACAATTTTTTTCAATTCAACATGTTGTTCACCAATAATCCATGCTTTTTGATGTGATCTAATAATCATTACAGAATATGGGCTTTTACGTGCTACTCGCTCAGCAATGCTCCCAGCTAATCTTTGAAAGAAAATCTTTTTTCGACTCATCATTATGGTTAAACGTGGTTTTAAAGTATTGATTTCTTCTAAAATTGCATCAGCTGCTCGTAATTTTGATTCTTTAATGGAAATTTCAAGGTTTACTTTTAATTCCTTTGATTTTTTTCTTAACCACTTTAATTCCTTTAGTAGATACTCATCGGTTTTTTTGGATTGGCGTGTAATATGAAGAACATGTAAATTAGCTCCAAAATATTCTGCTGTAACAAGAGCAAGAAACATAACATCACGTTCAGAAGGGAAACCCATTAATGGTAACAAAATTTTATCCCCTGGAGCACTGAAGAGGCCAGAATCCAGAATGTGATCATTATTTATCATTTAATTATTTGTATCTCCTCTATAGTTAGTAAGATATTGGATAACATGCTGAATGGTTGTAAAGTATTAGCATTCATTACAAATATAGTTTACTCATAACAATAAATTATTCATAAGAAAAAATCCTCAAAGCAAAGGTTTTTTATTGTTTATGAATATGATAAGCTAATTTTCACTCAAATAGTCAATAAAAGCAATAGTCTCAAAGGAAGGAAAAAAGTGCCAGATTCAGACATGCGAGGAGGATTTGATTATCTTTTCAAAACAATTGTCGTAGGTGATGGTGCAGTTGGTAAAACAGCTATAACATATCGATATGCTACCGATAAATTTCAAGAAAATTACAAAATGACTATTGGAGTTGATTTCACAATTAAACAAATAATGCATAAAGGCAAGCAAATTAAATGCCAAATTTGGGATACAGGTGGCCAAGAGAAATTCAAAAAGATTAGACCGTTATACTATCGTGGAGCTTTAGGAGGATTAGTTGTCTATGATGTTACTATTAGGGAATCATTCGAAAACTTGGAAAATTGGATCGCTGAAGTTGTAAAAAATTGCGAAAACGTCCCAATTATTATTGTTGGAAATAAAATTGACATTGAAGATCGTGAAGTTACCCCCGAAGAAGGGAAAGCTTATGCTAGAAAGAAATCTAAGGAAATTGGTAGAAAAGTTCCTTATTTAGAAACTTCGGCTAAAACAGGTGAAACCATCAAAAGGGTTTTTGATGATTTAATCAAAATGATGGTTGAAGATGCAGAAAAAGCTATGAAGTTAAAAGAAGAAAAGAAAAATAAATAGAGAAGCACCATTTAAGTTAGTTTAAGTTTTAATTTTCGATTTTTACTCTTTCTTATGGCGTTATAAATGGTGGGGCTTCATCAGGGGGACCAATTGTTAAGGTCATAGTTATCCATAACAAAATCATTGCACCGAAGAGCAAGATTATACTCAATCTTTTGTTTTTCCAGAGTTTGTTCACATTTTAAACCTCCGCAAGGAGAATATTTCTCAAGTGAACTATCAATTAATTTTATTTTTAAAGGACTAAATTCGAATGTTAAAGATTTGTTTTTATAAAAAAGAAAGAGAAGCAACCAATCTCTTTCGAGATAGGTTGTTACTTTATTTTAAATCAACTAATTTTAGCAAATATTCCCATTCCTTATCAACGGCTTCTTGAAACTTAGCAATGAGATCTTCACGTTTTTCTGGTCGGAATAAATGTCTAAATCGTCCTTGGCCTTTCAAGTATTCCTCAATTGGGATTTTTCTTTCAGGTTTATTTGCGATTGCTTTGCTTTTTGGATTTAGCACATATTCTCTTCCATCAAAGATTTCATAAAGTGGGAAATAACAAGAATCTATTGCTTGTTGAGCAACTTTAATTGATAACTCCTCTGGGAATCTCCATCCTCTTGGGCATGGCATATCAACCAATATAAAAGCTGGACCTTCTGCATCAAGAGCTCGTCTTACTTTTGTCATTAAATCTCGATGAGCTGCTGGTGAAGCGGTGGCTACATATGGGATTTTATGAGCTGCTGCAATTGCTACAAGATCTTTTCTCCATTGGATTTTACCTGGAATAACAGATCCCGCAGGGGATGTTGTAGTTGATGCGTACATTGGAGTTCCTCCTGAACGTTGGATGCCTGTATTCATATAGGCACCATTTGTATAGCAAATGTAAACAAAATCATGCCCTCTTTCAAGAGCACCACTTAAGGATTGAATACCAATATCATAAGTTCCACCATCACCTGCAAAAGCGATGATATCAGGTA
>JAEOUJ010000340.1 GCA_016839405.1 Candidatus Gerdarchaeota archaeon
AATAGAAAAAAAAGGTGATTAAGAGATTTAACTCTTAATATTCTTGATAATATTCATCTGTTGACTCAAAGTGTTGTTCAATATTTTGTTGTTGGAAGAACTCTTTTCTAAAGCCAAAAATACTTTCAACGAGTAAAGGAACAGCAGCAAATTCGTTCAAATCAATCAAATCTTGAGTAAGATTAGCTTTATATGTAATTTCAAAATCCATCAAGAATTTTGGTAACAATTCCTTAAGTTTTGGTTTGACATCATTAACTAATAAAATTGCATTTCCAAAATAACCTGGGCAAACAAGTAATCTTTTATCACCAAATTCTAAGATATGAACTTGCATTTCAACATCTTTTTCGCCAGTAATTTCACCTAAAATACTCATTATACCAGTCATAGCCCCGCCAAATAATTGTTCATCATCAAATAAATCACGGGAATATGGAACATAAGCTAAAGTCAATCCAGTTTTTGTTACATAAGCAACAGCTTCTAATGATTCTTGCCAACCTTTATTTAATCGTCGTTTTTTAGTTGCAACAACAAGGATTGTGGGTAATATAATCAATAGCAATAAACCAGCAGCACTTGGAATTACTATAGTATAAAGGTGATCCATTAACCACTCAAGAAAGCTGTTTTGAGGATTATCTATAGGATTTTCATGCATTTGAATTTGTAAATCATATGATGAACTAATTGAATTGCCTGCGTTATCATAGATTTCGAATTGAATAGTATAATTTCCTTCACTTAATTCTGTAAGATTTAAAGTATAATAGTAGGCATAAATATCACTTACTGATTGATCTGGGTCAAAGTTCATTTCAAAAGTTTCGTTATAACCATCACCTGATATTGTTAGAAATATAGTACTAATACCATATGTATCTCTAGCATTTATGGATAAATTGAAAATATTTTCGTTAGGATCATCTGAAAGTTCTAGAACATTACCAGTAGGATAAAGTACAGAGGATCCTAAAATTGGAGTGTAATATATAGTTGGATTAACTATATCTATAATTATCTCTACTATCATATTGCGTCCACGATCGACTTTATCGTAAACTGTAATTGTTAAGTTATGGTGATCACCAAGTGCTGTAAAAACTGATTCATCAATTGTTGTATTTAACCAGAATGGGTCATATTGATAATCTGTTCCATAATCTATGAAATAAACAACTTCTTCTCCATCAGCTACAACTTGTACTTCAGAAACACCTATTCTAGGGTTATATACTGTGATATTAAGATCAAAGTTTGGATCATTTGTTATAATAGCAGTATCAATATTAATGCTAAATTCTGGTGCTTGCGGAAATAATTCAAGCTGAATACTTTTGTTAATTGTGTTACCAGCAGCATCAAATGTTTCAATTGTTAATGTATGCCAACCATCATCATAACTAGAAATATCAATAAATTGAGAAGTGACTGTTTTACCAAAAGTTCCTATAAAGTCACCATTTAACCATATACGGAATCCAGCTATTCCAGATCCGGTATCATAAGCTGACCATTGAACATAAAGATCTTCATTAATTATAATAGAAGCATTACTTGGTTCAAGTATAGCCAATGAAGGCAATGATTGATCAACAATAACTAATTTAGTATCGATAAATTGATGTTCTCCACCAATAAAACAAGTAGCTGTTATATTTGCTAATGGAAATTGAGATATTGGAATCTCTCCTAAGATAACTTCCAAATCTACATCAACAGAAAATGTAGATGAATCATAAGTTCCATATAAAGTATCGTTAACAAATACATAAAATTCATCAGTAAAGATGTTGAATGTCTCCCAAGTTACATTAACAACAGTTGAAGAAGAATAACTAGTGTAATCATAAGGAGTTGTGATGCTGAAAGTTGGTGCAAAGAAATCATGAATAACATTTATACTATCTTCTGCTACTCTATCAAGATAGTCAATTGCTTCAACTGTAATAATATAAGTGTCATTTAAAGGTATATCTACCATGTAAAAGAATTCACTTGAATCTATAGTATCTATATAAGTATCATTAACATAAATTATATGCTCTTTTATTCCTGTTCCAGCATCATCTGAAGTCCAAGTAACAACAATAGTATCTTCACTTGTAACATATCCATTGTAGGGAGAAGTAATGTTAATCATTGGGTCGGATGAATCTAATGCTATAGTATAGTAATCATAACCAAAATTACCTGCTTTATCCCAAGCATAAATTAGAATTTCTTTAAATCCTTCTTCCCCTAAATCAATTGTATCATTTAGAAATGTTGATCCATACATATCATATAGTTCAGAATTGATATATATTCCATACCATTCAATTCCAGTCCCTCCGGCATTATCAAAACCATCCCATTCAATAAATTGAAGTGGTTCATCAGTATAATACCAACCACTTTGTGTTGGTAATGATAGTGGTAGTAACTCTACTGTTGGATCAAGTGTATCTCTAGTAATTTGAATTGATGTTGGTTGATAATTGCCAACAACATCAAAAGCTTCAACTCTTATAGTATATTTCTTATCATTTGGCAGTGCTAAACCAAAATAATTGGTGTAAGAGGTTCCTTGATAAACATTATCTCGGTAGACATCAAAATGATCTACATCAGTTAATTCATCATAAGATTCCCACCAGAGATCAATGAAATCAACATTTACAGCTGAACCAGATAATGGTGAAATAATATTTATTGTTGGACCGGTATTATCTCTAATTACAAAAATCGTATCTTTTCCTTTATTCATACTGTCATCTTCAGCTACAACTGTTATGTTGAAAATTCCTTCACTAGGTAATAGAACATCGTATTCAGTTGCTGTAATTCCTGTAGGAGTAAGATTTGTACCATTTCGATATATGTAATATGTTATTGGATCATAATCTGGATCAAATGCCAGATATTTTACTGTAACATTATCATCTTGAGTCATGAAATAATTCTCAGGATGATAAATTGATACTTCAGGAGCATTTTGCGTATATTCAACATAAATATAATCATAGGCAAGATTTCCTAAAACATCATAAGCATATAATTCAATATCATTTGGTCCAAAATCTAAAGTGATATATGATCCTAATTGACCACCACCCATTCTAGTTTCAAAAGCTCCATTAACCCAAATATCATAAAATTCCATTGGATTTGATTCATTTGAAATAGACCATTTAATAAGCAAATTTTCTTTATTTGAAACATAACCAAAAGATGGTGAAGTAATAGAAACAGATGGCAAATTACCTTTGCCAATAACCATTATTTGACCAAATTGATCACCTAAAATAATTTCCATATCACCATCTTTATCTATATCATATCCAATAATAGAATTCTTTAAACCAGGAGCAGCACCTATATCAGCTCGCCATTCTTCTGTGTAAACTAAATCTTTTTCATATGGATCTGGATCATTATTTGTAATTTCATATATAACCACGGTACCGTTGCTACAACCAAAAACAAGTTCATTGTAAAAATCACCATCGATATCAAAAACTCCTGCTCCACCACCATAATTTGGGTCAGCACCATCATTAATTGCAAATTCCAAGGGTATTTGACTATCATTAAAATTAAATTGACCAAAAATTTTAACATATTCCTTTCCAACTATTATAGTTTCAATTTCACCATCATTATCAACATCTTCAACTATAATTGTATGACCAAAGAAATCCTGAGTATTGATATGTGAGTCTACTGGAAGATCATCTTCCCAACCATAAATATAATGGCCTGAGGGATTATCATAATAAGAAGTACCATCTAATTCAATAATTTGTAATTGTGTTTCTGATAAAGAGTTATCCGAACTTGTTTGAGCGTTAAAGATTATTTCATTCCAACCATCACTATCCATATCTGTTACTTCTATCGCATGAATTCTATATGGATCTACTCCACCTATTTGGAACGGTGCAATATATCCCAATAATTCAAATTCATCTTTATTCCATTTATAATCTAGAACTCCTATCCACCCTATCTCATCACCAAATAAAATTTGCTTACTACCATCAAATTTATTTGAAGCATCACCTATTGCTATATAACCTAAGAGAAAATCACCATAATTATCAAATATTATTTCTGCTGTATCAAAATCTCTAGTAACATTATTCCAACCAACGAATCTACCAATTCTACTATCTGAAAAACTGACTCCATAAAGTTCATCTTTCCCATCTTCATCAAAATCATATGCAGCCATTCCTGTTATATGGAATAATGAACCATAATGTGCGGATTCCCATGAAGCCCAAATACGTGTTATTTCACCATCTATGTAATCAAAGATAGCTATTAGATTCTCATCACCTGCTACTTGTCTATTTGATGTAACAACAAGTTCTTGATCACCATCACCATTAATATCAGCAGTGATTAAAACAGTATTATTTTCATAACCACCTGCTCCATCTTTAATATAGAAATTATCTTCAATTATATAATCCTCAGAGAAAAATTGGTCTCCTAAATGCAAATCTCCCCATCTACCAGGATTATCTTCAATGAACTTAGTTGTTAATGGTTGAATTGGCCATGTAATAGCATAACTATCACTAATTAGATGTGGGGTTGCCTCAACAGCAAAACCAATTAATTTATCATTTATACTGGGAATTGCTAGAGAGCTATATTCAAATTTAAATTCATATTGTCTATGTTCTGTTAAATTATTAAAAGCTGATTTAGCAAAACTAGTCTCTCCTATCATTGTTACAATACCATCTGTTAGTACATCCCCTGGCAGACCTGAATCCTGTATTTGCCAAGAATTGGATGACTCTGAATAACGTCTAAGATAAACAGATGCTAGACCTGAATTATTTTCAAGTGTTACCCAATAATCACTACTACTTAACCATCCATTATGATCTAAATCAAAATATAGATTAGCTCCCCATCTAAGGGATGGTAATTTTTCAAGAAATGTTATACAATCTATTGCAACATATAAATTATTATTATCATTTTGTATGATTAATTTTCCTTTTTTTAAACCCGCCAAGCTAAAAAGATTATAAACTGCTGCTGATGACCATTCACCAGTTAATCTATAAGATGTAAAACCAATTGTACCATCTATTGTTGGAGCCGTATCGTTCCATATGGAAAATATTTCCATAGGTATGGCTTCTGGTGAATGTGCTTGTGTGTTATTTATTTTGAAATTTTCACTTGTTAATAATATTGTTATACATAAAATAGAAATGAGAAAAATGTTACTAAAATTTCTCTTATTTAATATAAATCCATTTCTTGGCATTTGGAAATCATCCTTTTTAAATTATTATTTAAATAAGCTCAACCTTTTAATCAAATCAACACTAAATTTTTGGGGATTAATTGACAATTCCTTTCATTTATTGTCGACTATAAATAAAAAAAGCGTAATTAGGTTAAAAAGACTTTAGATTTGGGTATTTTCTTGAAATAAAAAAATAAAGAAATTAGAAAGCTAATTTCTTTTTAATGCTTCACAAATTTCAATTAGTTTTTCTCTTGGTTGATTAATCATTACTACAAATTCTATAGTTGATTTTGATTTAGGTTCTGCATATTGTATTCCTAAAACCCAATTTATTAGCATGATTCCAAAATCAGCAACAAATGAAGAACCATAGCTTCCTTTTGGCACAATAAAGCTGATTGATTGATCACCTTTAGTAATTCTCGAAAATGGTTTGTTAAATGATCCTTGACTAGAAAATTGTTTTTTAATGGAATTCCTTATCCAAAGTCCCCTTGCACCTTCAACTTCAATTACATTTTCTTCTTTAGAACCACCTAATCCAACATCTGCTAATATAGTTCCAACCCAAGGAATCAATCTCTGTGTTTGATTGTCAAGAGTGATAATTACTCTAACTAAATCAGAATTTGGTAATGTTAAATACGTTAAATCAAATTTTTGATCTTTAAGAAATTGCTTTTCTTTTTCAACTTTCCAAGAAATTTTAACTCCTTTCCAATTACCATCAGCTATTTCTTCAATGGAAGTTTTTTCAAGTTTGTTGAAGGGATCATCTGATACTAAATGAAAAATTACTGGTTGCAAGCCACCTATATATTCTTCAAAGAAGAATTTTGGTTGTATTTTCGGGAAACCATCAATAAGAAACGTTCGATTCTTTTTATCTTTCAATTGAATAAGATTTCCACCTATTTCAGAGGAAACAAGAAATGATAAATTACCATTGTTTATTTCAATTGCTTTTCTTCCTTCTATTTCGATAGGTTTTGTATTAACTGCTCCTTCAGAAGATATGATAATATAATTATTGAAATCAAATTCAAATTCTCCACTTAAATGAACTTGAATATTTTCAATTTGTGCAGTCTCGTTATTTGGTATTGTTATTTCAGCAGTGATTGGTATTGCTTGGAAGGGTGTTATTTCAGGCACAGGAATAGTTTCTTCTAATCCATTCTCTGTTTTAAATTTACCACTCCATCCTTTTGGTAAATTTAATCTAATACTTCCCTGAAGAGGATATGCTGAAACAAAATGTAAATCAAAATTTACTTCATGAGTTTTTCCAGCTGAAAATATTCTTTCACCTTTTAATTCAATAGATAAGGCTTTAGTTATTTCAGGTCCAATAAGCTCTTCAATTTTACTAAAAGTAGTATTACCAACTAATTGGTTCCAACGTCTTCTAACTTCTTGTATGTTATTGTAACCAAAGCTATACCAGAAATGGATTGGTTTATAATCATCACCAGGATTTATTTCTCTAGTAATGCTTTCAAAAAAGGTAGCTATCCCTTGATGCAGTTCTATTTTTTCAATATTTGATGGCTCCCAAATTAATGCTTGTAAATCTTGTAGTAAAAGACCTTCAACAGCCGACCATGTTTCATGCCATAATTTTGGATCTGTTGGTACAACAGGATAAGTTAAGAAATTAGTTAAAGTGTCACTTTCTATTATCTTATTGTTTATTGGGGCAAAAGCACAACCCATTGCGGAATTAGGATTAAGACTTATTCCAGGAGTGCCAATTCTAGTTTGAGCTGAAACATGAATAGAATTATCTTTATCTGTATTTGTGTACTTTACCCAATATTCAACTTCATTCATTCCCGGAGCAATCTTAAAGTATTTTTCTATTCTTAATCCAGGTATTTGTATACTCTGACCAATTAATTTTAATTGATGATAGTTCTCTACTTTTTCAAATTCATATTCATATCGTAATGTTTGATCCAATGATAAACCAAATGGTGGACCAGATTGATGAGCTAATCGAACAGAACCAGCGTTTTCTTGGCGATATAAGTAAATATTACCTCCTTCTAATTGAGCTCGAATTACTAGTTTATCAGTGATTAAATACAATCGATCTATATCTTTTAGTTCTACAATTTCAATTAAATTATCGGTTTTCACAAAAAGTGGCACATCATAAGTTGGTGTATCAACTACTTTTTTATTAATAGATATTTTTGGTGTCGCTCTAATCATATATTGATTAGTATTATTTTTAACAGGTAAAGTTATAGGCACTTCAATTCCTGATATTTGTTCAGCTTCTAATTCAAATGGAATATTGATATTTAATTTTGAAAGATTATCAATTAAAATATCAATAGTGCCTTTAATTGGCATTTTTGTAGTATTAACAATATCTAAAGGAATAATTACTTCTTTACCTCTTGGAATAGAGCTAAATCTATGTCCTGTTATACCTCTTAATTTTATTGGTGATTGTATTTTCCCACTTGTAATAAGATTAAACTCACGATCACCCATTTTTATATTGGTTTCAATTTTTTCACATGATCGATCATTATCTCTGAACAAAGCAGCTTTTTTATTTATTGTAAATGGTACTGATATTTCTATTGTTTTTCCTTTTTTCACTTTGATTGATTTTGGAGGTTTTTCAAGCCACTCTAAACCTTTGAATTCTTTTATATTGATTTTAGCTTCTAATTCATTTTCATAATCATTATGTAGAATAATTTTGAAATTATTTTCAATTCCTGTGAAAATTTCATGTGAAGCTACTTTAGTTTTTACAGCAATTTTTTTGCCTTCTAATATTCTTTCAAAACCAGTGAATCCCCATCCATATCTATCAATTTCAGCGGTTAATAAATCCTCATCAACTTGGAATTTATAACTGAAAAGTTCCATACCATCTTCAATATGCTTATCGGGTGCTTGATCTAGGGCACGAACGAAGTTACCATACCAATCTGGGTGTTTATTAAACCAATCTTGAGCTATTTCTTGTTGTAAAATTCCAGGAATGAAATCTTGCATGTATACTGAAGTATCTGGTACCCAAAATAATCCTACTTTTTTATATAAGGGGACAGCATCCATGTTTCCTGACCACGTATGTAGGTCTACTCGAGTTATTCCATTCTCTTTCGCTAATTCCAATGATTTCAATAACAATCTTTTACCAAATTTCTTACCTTTAACTTTTGGTGTTACACCAAGAATTGAAATGTATGCAGCATTCTTATCTCTCCAATGAGGGTATAATCCACAATAACCGCATAATTCATCATTATCATCAATAGCTATTAAATCTGCTATTGCTGATGTTTTATCAAGCCAATCATGAACCCTTTCCTCTGTATAAGGAACCCCACCGCCAAATCCTC
>JAEOUJ010000341.1 GCA_016839405.1 Candidatus Gerdarchaeota archaeon
AATCAGCTTGTTCATTTGGCAACCATGCACAATCCTCAATTTTTGCTCTTCGCATATTTTCTTTCAATTTCTTCATTTGAATTCGAATATCCGATGCATGAGCAACAACATGTCCTCCAGCAGCTATAACAGGTTTAAATTGAGCTGCCATTGTTCCTATATTTGCCATAACTTGGTTAGTGAAAATTACTGATGTATTAAATGCTATAGCAATACGTTTGAGCAAACCAATTAATTTACCTATTTTCTTCTGTCTTATAGCAAGAAGATTTAATTCATGGAATTCAGCTCTAAATGGAGCCATAAGTGAGTCAATAATTATAAGACCAGGATCTAAAGATTGAACATAACCGGGTAAACGATCTATTGCTTGATTTAAATAACGTAATTGTTCAGCTTGAACAACAAAAAGATTATTTAATAATTGTTCACGTTTAATTCCAAATCGTTTTCCAATTTCTTCAAGATGTTCTGCTTGGAAAGAATTTTCAGTATCAATATAAATAACTGGTCGACCTAAACCTCCTTCGTTTTCTGGTAATTGAGCAGTTACTGAACATGTTAAACATGTTTGTGTTTTACCTGTACGAAATTCGCCATTTATTTCAATAATTGCGCTAGTAGGCATACCGCCACCAAGAAGTTCATCAAGCTTATTGGAACCAGTTGTGAAATACTTTCTCTTTCTTAACAATCGTTCGGATTGATCAGCAGCTTTTTGGAATAAAGGACCTCTAAAATTATCATCTGCAGCTCGAACTAATGCAACAGCAGTTTTTTCACTTATATTTGGAATTGCAGCAATTTCTGATTCAGTTAAAACACTTAAAACTCGGGCATCAAAAATCCCAAAATCCTTTAATGCTTTTAAAGTAGTTTTGGGAATGCCATATTTTTTATCATTTTTTTCATGAAATAGTTCTATTGCTGTTTCTAGATTTTTTTTAACTGTCAAGAATTTCACACTCATTAATGTCTCAGCTGAACTGACGGGATTTTTTCTTTTTAAATATACAAAAAATTGAAGGGGGTGATTTTCTATATTTTTATTATCTATATAAAGCGAAAATTTATTTGTTGATATACTTGAAAGAAACTCACTGAATAAGTGTTTTTTAGGTTGATAGAGATGATTAACGAAGAACCAAAAATTGAAGAAGAATTGGTAAATGAGGATGATTCTTCAGAAAAAGAAGAGATTGAGGTAATTGAACCAAAAGACGACACTCCTTGGATTTTTTTTGATTATTCAGGGACACTCGTTGATACAGTACAAGCTCTATCAAGAACCTATACAAAATTCTTAGGGAAAGATTTTCCTCCTGAACAAGTAAAAAGTTTATATAAAGATTATCCAAAAATGGGAAAAGTAGCATTATTGCGGAAATATAAATTTAATCCATTAAAATTCCTCTTTGGTGGAAATAAAAAATTAGAAGAATTAAGAAAAGAAGAATTTTTATCCAGTGTTAGAGCTTTTCCTGGAATTCCTGAAGTTTTAATGAGATTGCAAAAGATAGTAAATGCAAAATTAGCTATAGTAACACATGAGACAGAATTAGAAGAAGAGGATAGCAGAAAAATTATTCTCCAAAACATAGGAATACCAATTGATTTTGATTATTATATTACAGATGCAAAAAATAAAGAAAATAAATTCAATGAATTTATAGTAAATCAAGGAATTAGTTATGGTATTTTTATTAGTGATACTCAATTTGATATTGAAATTGGTAGAAAAAATAATTGCTATACAATTGGTGTTACTTGGGGCTTTTCATCTCGAGAAGAATTAGATGCTGATTTTATAATAAGTGATCCTAGGGAATTATTGCAAATAATTATGAATCTAATGCATCAAATTGAACAAAAGAAGCTACATGGTGATCCTACAAGTTCCTGAAATGGTGTATAAAATGGATATAGAGAATATAAGACAAAATCTGAAATCAAAAAAAATAACAATAAGAGAAAAGGCAGTAGATGAATTAGCTTTAGCTCAAGATCCAAATACTGTTTCAGAATTAATTTGGGTTCTTAAGAATGACAAGGCAGGTTCAGTTCGACGTAGAGCAGTATTAGCTCTAGCACGTATTGGTGATGAAAAATGCAAAGATGTATTATATCAAACAATGATGTTAGATAGGGATAATGAAACCAGAAAAAATGCTGCTATAACATTAGGGAATTTTGGGGATGAAAGAGCTATTTTACCTTTGTATGAATTTTTACAGGAACCAAGAAAAAACAGTTTTAGCGATAATTTGGATAGAGCTCGAATAAATAAAGTGTTAATTGAACTTGCTCAAAAGAAAATGGTTAGAGATGTAGAAGAATTAATTGATTGGAGAAAAGAAAGAATAAAATCAGGCGTAAAATAATTTTATTTTGTGAATTTTCCACCATAAACTTGGAATTCATTTAAGATAAATAAAACCTCGTCAATTTTCTCAATTGAAATATTATTAATCATATATTTTATCCTCTGTTTAGAAACAATTAATCCAATTATTATAATTATAATTGGGACTAGAAAGAGAAAGAGATAATACCAGTAATC
>JAEOUJ010000342.1 GCA_016839405.1 Candidatus Gerdarchaeota archaeon
TGCTTATTCACCTATAGAACCAATTCTTGGAAGAAAACCTAGAGGAATGTTAGAAACAATAGATAAAGTGACTAAGCGTATACAAAATAAAACCATCTATATCGCCATTTATGAAGAAGAAATCATTGGAACATTTACCTTAGAGTATAATGAAATGTATAAATTATTAGAAGCACAGAAGGTAGCAGTAAGGTCAGATATGCAAAATCAAGGGTTAGGAAGTTATATGATGGAATCAGCAGAACATATTGCTCGAGAGTTAGAAGAAAAAAAACTCATGGTTGAAACATATGAAGATCATAAGCAACTAGTTGATTTCTATATGAAAAGAGGATACAAAATTTTCAAAAAACGCATGAGCAGGGGTAATGTAATTTTATTAATGGAGAAGAAACTTTGGAGAGAAGATTAGATGAAAATTCACGTTGTTCATGGAAGTGGATTGTGTTCTAATTGCTTTTTATTAGAAAGCGAAATAAAAAATAAAATAATTATTGTGGATTTAGGTTTACCGGGAATTTTAACTAATTTTAAACTAAAAAAAGCTGTTGATAAAATAACTGAGAAAAATGAGGATTATGATATTGAAGTTTTTTTAACTCATTGCCATGTAGATCATGTAACTGGTTCAAATAATTTGAAAGGTTATAAGAATGTAATTTATAGCGCCAGTAATCTCACAACAGAACATATTAATGAACGTGATAAAGTTACTTTAGTTTCAAAATATGGATTAAAAATAAATTTTGAAATTAATAAAATATACAAAAATGGTGATTTAATTTCCTTTGATGATAATAAACTAAAAGTAATTTACTCTCCAGGACATACTGATGGTTCAGCTGTTTTATATGATGTAAAAACAAAGAATTTATTTTCAGGAGACGTTGTATTCGCAGGTGATGCGTGTGGTCGAGTTGATTTTCCAACAGGAAATAAACAAGATATGATTCAATCTCTACAAAATTTATCGCAATTAGAAATAAAGGGATTATATAGCGGACACGGTGAAGAATTATTTCATAATATTCGAGCAAATATAATAAATGCTAAAAAAATGCTAGAATATTGGTAAAAGAAAGAAAAGGAAATAAGAAATCGAGATGATTATCTTATTTTTGCAAGTGATGTTATTATTGCCCATTGATAGTTAATGTAATCCTTATAGGATTGGAGCAATTCATCACTAACACCTCTATATCTTCCTTGAGGTTTCAAATATTCTTCAAGTGGTTTTCTTTTTGATGGATCTTCATATCTTTTACTTCGAGATGATAATTCAATATCACCATTTACTGCTTCCCATAGAATATGAGCACCAGTTTCAACAGCTAACTTACCAATCTCAATAGTTTTTTCTGATGGGAATCTCCAGCCAATTGCACAAGGTGCTAGTAAGTAAATGAATTTGAAACCTTTCATTTCTTGTGCTTTTCTAAGTTTTGTTATAAAATCTTGAGGATAGGAAGTACAAGCTGTTGCTACGTATGGTAAGTTATGTGTCCACATAATAAGAGAAATATCTTTTGGAAAACCAACTCGTCCAGTAGGAGTTGTTTTTGTTTTTGCACCAGGAGGAGTAGCACCTGATTTTTGAACTCCTGTATTACTGTAGCTTTCATTAGAATAGGTGACATAAATCATATTATCATTTCGTTCCGCAGCACCTGAGATTGAAGCTAAACCAATATCAACACTACCACCATCACCTGCCCAAGCAAGAACAGTTGTGTCTTTTTTACCTTTGGCATCTAAAGCAGCAGATATTCCAGATGCAGCTGAAGCAGCTGCTGCAAATGCTATATTTAATACAGGAACTTTTATTGCTGATTTTGGATAAGGTCCTTGCCAAACTGATGTACAGCATGCAGGGATTGACATAATAACATCTTCACCAATCGCTTTCAACGCATATCTTAAACCTAGAGAAGATGAACAACCAGCACAAGCAGCATGACCAGGAAGAATTGGTTCTGGAAGGCTTAGAATTTCTTTAGTTGTAACCATTTTTTTTTCACCTCATTTTAAAGATTCAAGGTCTTTTTCAATCAAGTCTGCAGCATATTCTGCTGTGACGTCCATACCACTTATGCCTTCTATATGATGGAATGCTTTAGGATGATTTTTACCTTCATATAATGCAGCCATAGAGTCAATAGCTATTATTCCTTTAAAGCCATAAGAAGGAGCTCGTTCTATAAAGTGAATTGTTTCAATATCTTTGCAAACCTCCCTTAATTCTTCATCGGGGAAAGGTCGTAGAACTCTTATTCTTATTAAACCGACTTTGTAACCCTTTTCTTTAAGCATATCAACTGTAAGTTCAATTTCCTCAGCAATAGATGAATGAGAAACAATAATATGTTTAGTATCTTTTTCTATACCATAAGTATCAATTAAATCTCCATGAAATCTACCGAATTTTTCCTTAAACTCTGCACAAACATCCTTAATTATTTGTTTAGCACGATAAGTAGATTCCATAATATTAAACCTTTTTTGACGGTAGTGATCTGGATAAGAAAGATTACTATGTGTCACAGGATTTTCTGGATCCAATATGAAATGCTTTGGATTATAGGTACCAATAAAATCATCAACTTCTTTCTGTGAAGGTAAATGAACAGGAGCATTAGTATGAGAGAGAATATAAGCATCTTGACATACTAATGAAGGCATATAGACTTGTTCATGTTCACTAACCCTATAAGCCATTAATATTGTATCATATACCTCTTGAGCATTTTTACAGTAATATTGAATAATTCCTGAATCACGTAAACTCATTGAGTCTTGTGTTTGTGCCCAAATAGACCAAGCGGGAGCTAATTCTCGATTAACAATACTCATAACAACAGGAAGTCTTGCTAGAGCAGCCCACCAAACCATTTCAGCCATATAAATTAGACCATGTGCTGAAGTCGAAGAAAAAGTACGCGCACCAGTTGCTGAAGCACCAACAAGAGCAGCTCCAACACTATGCTCACTTTCTACTTTAATATAATTAGCACCCATTTTACCTTCTTCAACAAAATCAGCCACTTTTTCAACACAATCAGTGGAAGGCGTAATTGGATAAGCTGCAACAACTTCAACTCGAGCCATTTTCGCAGCATAAGCTGCAGCATAATTACCACTAATTATGAGTGTTTTGGCTTTGTCATGTCCAATTGATATAGGTAATTTCTTACTAACAGTCATTTTTCATTTCTCCTCCTCATCATCCTCAATGAATTCAGTCTCCTTAACCATTTCTATACAATTCTGAGGACATTCATAAGCACAGATACCGCAACCTTTACAATAATCATAATCAATAATTATTTTTCCTTTTTTATGAGAGGAATCTTTTGGATCAAGTTCAATGCATGGTTCTGGACAATATAATATGCATATTTCACATCGAGTGCAGTCTTCATGTTTTATTATTGGACGAAATGTTCTCCAAAGACCTGTCTTTCCTGCAGATCCTTTTGTTGGATAAGAATTCCAAGTTTCTACTTTAAAATCATCTTTGCATTTAGTCATTTTTATGTACCTCCATTCCCATATGCATGTGTTTCTTTAAATCCTCTTTCTGCTGCCTTTAGATTTTTATCCCAAATTCGTTTATCTAATTGGTTTTTAATTGCTTCTAAAATAGATTCAAGTTTCACCAATCCAGTTGCTTTTGCTACAGCACCAGCCATAATTGTATTTGTGATATAGCTTTCAGCAATTCTCAATTGTAGGTCAATAGCTATTTGAGTTGCATCGACCCAGAATTTTTTACATTTTAGCTCTGAGGGAAACTCCATTTCTTTATTGGAATTAATAATCAATATTGTCTTTTCAGAAATACCTTTCATAAATAGTATTTTTGGTAAAGCGGGATCTAAAACTGTTACTACTGTTGGATTATAAATTTTCGAATGTCGTTTTATGTGAGAATCGGAAATACGAGTGTATGTTTCTGTAGGAGCACCTCTTCTTTCAGCACCGTAGAATGCAAAAGCTTGGACGAATTTACCTTCGCGATAAGCTGCTTCAGCAAGGATCTTAGCTGATGTAACAGCACCTTGTCCTCCTCTACCGTGCCAACGGATCTCTTCAAACATAATGATTGGTCACCTATTTTTTATCAAAGGATACTTTTTTTTTGTATTTTATATAATTCTTTTCTAAAGATTCATACGTGATAATTTGCTTTTAAACAAAATTATGTGTTACTCAAAAATGGAGTACAAAATTTATATGAATCATTTTTAACTATTAGATAGTTATTAAATTGGTAAATTAAAAGATTCTTTAATCTTTTGCATACTTCGATGATGAATTAATTGGTAGCCTGGGGCGGATTCGAACCGTCGTCCCCGGATTCAGAGTCCGAGATGATTGACCACTACACTACCAGGCTAATGGTTTATTGTTTGGAATGCTCTTTACTTTATATTAATTATGATGGATTATTAAAAAAAGAAGAAAGGATAGCAAAGAGATTATTGTACTTCAAGTCCAAATCTTCTAATCAAACGATTCAAATCTCTAATAAGCTTTTCCATTTCTGGGGGTTCAATATTAATATCCACTAGATAATCAATGAACCATCGAGCAAATCTTCTCATTTCGAAATCAATGCCAGTCTTTTGTTTATAATAATTCAGAATTTTACTACCAAGTTGCGCTATATTAGAACATTCTAAAATTACTTCTCGATTTCTTCCATCGAAAATTTCAATCGTTACTTTCATTGAAGTTCTATACTTCTTTCTATTAGGTGCAAAAGTCATTCTAGCAAGATGATTTCCTGTACCCAAAAATTTCTTTAAGGGATATTCTCTTGGCATATTAAATCTCTCCAATGTTATTTTCTTAATACTATATACTTGTTTTATTTAATCTTTATTCTTAAGACAAATTTATTTAGATTTGATATTTTAGTATTTTTTCACTAATTGCAATAAAAACAATTTACTGCATTCTTGATGTTACTTTATCTTCAGATTTTACCTCTTTTTCTGAAGCTAATTCATCAAACGAAGTGAGAATTTTTATTAATTGCTTTTTTGTTGATCGTATCCTAAAAAAAGGCATTATTATACTAGCAAAACCAATTAAAGCAAATAAACCTGCAACGATGAATACAAAAGGATTCATACTATTTAATGCTAAGTAAAGAAAAGGACCTGACATAAGTAGTACAATTGCAGAAAGAAATATATGCCACGTTCCTGGTCTACTTTTTACATTTACAGTTGAAGTTTTGTCAATATTTCTTTTAGCAAAAAGTTTAAACCAGAAAATTTCACCAAAAACTGTTGCAACGCCTATTTCTAATTCAGCAGGATCTTTTCGTGACAAGGGTTCTTCTTTTACTTTTGAATTATTTACTTTTGTTTCAAAAAAAACTGAAGCTCGTTTAATTGCTTTATGAGGTGAATGTGGTGATTGAATTTCCA
>JAEOUJ010000042.1 GCA_016839405.1 Candidatus Gerdarchaeota archaeon
ACAAACTAAATTGGTAAGTAAATTATAGGTAGAAATTTCATGTCACAATGTTATGTTTGTGGAAAAGATAGCATCCATAAATGTGAGCGATGCAAGAAATCTATTTGTCTTGGTTGTACAATTACTCTAACCAACCAAAGATTATTAACAACGAAATATTTTTGCAGTAATTGTTCAGAAAGACGTTTTAGATTTAAACAAGGAGTTGCCATAGCTCTTTTTTCTATAGCTTGTTTAGCTCTTACATTGGCTTTAGCAGCTTTAGTTATTGCAGTTATCGTTTGGCAAAGATCTAAATTTAGTTAACGAAATTATAATTCTTAAAACAGTGACAAAAATGAGTAAAGATTACTATTCAGAAAAACTATCTTCTAATAAATTGAAAAGATGTTATGAAATTGCTTCTCCAAGAATAAAACAATATTTGGAAGCCGAAATTCAATTTGTTTTAGATCAGATTAAGCAATCAGATATTGTTTTAGAATTGGGTTGTGGCTATGGTCGAGTTTTAGCAAGGCTAGCAGACAAAGCAGAAGTTGTTTATGGTATTGACATTTCAAAAGAAAGCATTGATTTCGCAATAGAATTTTTATCTGACTTTCCTAACATTCATCTTTATCAAATGGATGCTGAAGAGTTAACTTTTCAAAACAAATCTTTTGATGTAGTAATTGCTATTCAAAATGCTGTTTCAGCTTTTAAGATTTCACCAGAAAGGCTTATTATTGAAAGCCTTCGCGTAACAAAACCAAGTGGAAAAGTCATTCTTTCTAGTTACTCAGAAAAAATTTGGGAAGCTAGATTGGAATGGTTTGTTAAACAAGCAGAAGAGAGCTTACTTGGTGAAATTGATTGGGAAAAAACAAAAGAAGGAACAATAATTTGTAAAGATGGTTTTAAAGCTACAACTTTTACTAAAGAAGATTTTCTAGAATTATTGGAAAAAATGGATTTGAAAGCTTCATTAATTGAAATCGATAATTCTAGTCTTTTTTGCATAATAGAGAAATAGGATTGATTTTAAACAAAAATGGATTTATTTTTAGTTTTATTAAGCCAATTTTCCTTGTGATTTAGTTTAATTTCTTTTTTCATACAATCAAATTGCTGTTGTTTTATTCCATTGGTATAAAGTTTAATAGTGATATCTTTATTAACTAGATTAAAAAATTCATGCCAATTCTTTGTTTTATTTTCCCTAATATATTGTGAGTTAAAATTACTATAAATGATATTATAATTAATTCCCTTGTTTGAAATAAAATTTAATTTTTCATTATTTTTTTTATTTAATATTTCCTTTCTATTTAGCGAATACTCTAACTCATATAATACCAAAGCTTTCCAAACCGATTAATTGTAAATTTCTGTATAAGCATTTACTTTAATAACAATCAACACTGGAGTTAACCGAAAGTAATTTATCATTTTTACTTTTCATAAGAATTGTTTAATTATGAAAATACTGTATAGCTTTTCAAGAGAATTCATTATTTATCTATAAAAAGAAACAATCAAGTGATGTGTAACTTTTAAAAATACTAACATATGAATCTAAAAAGAAGTAAATTAGTTCGAGGATTGTGCAGTTGTCATCTAAAGCAACACCTATGATGAGGCAATATAGGAATTTCAAACGTAAATATCCCGATTGTCTAATTATGTTTAGAGTAGGTGATTTCTTTGAATTATTTGGGGATGATGCAAAATTAGGCTCGAAAGTTTTGGGTATTACCCTCACAGCTAGATCTGGTGAACCTTTGGCTGGGGTACCTATCAAGGCAGCTGATGCTTATATGTCTACTTTAGTTAGGCATGGTTATAAAGTAGTTGTTGTGGATCAACTGGAAGATGCAAGTGAAGCTAAAGGTATCGTTAAGCGTGGAGTTATAAGAATCTTAACTCCTGGAACAATAACTGAAAGTACAATGCTTGAATCAAGTGAAAATAATTATATTATTTCTATCTATGAGAAAGGTAAGAAATTTGGTCTTGCATTAGCCGATATATCTACTGGTGAATTTCGAGTTACACAATTTACTGATAATATGGCGTTATCTGATCTTCTAATTGAGCTTTCTAGAATAGATCCAACTGAGTGTTTAGTATCTGAAAAAAATAACATACCTGATTCTGTTTTTGAAACGCTTGAAGGTGTAATGATTTCCAATCTAGAACCATATAGATATTCTTTTGAAAGTTCTTATCAGCTCATTACAGAACATTTTAAGATAAAAACGCTTGAAGGTTTTGGATGTGAAGATAAACCATTAGCTGTTTCAGCTGCTGGAGCATTATTGGATTATTTAAATGAAACTCAAAAAACTGACTTGGAAAATATTCGTAACATGTCACTTTATTCAACTAAAGGTTTTATGATTATTGATCCAACTTCATTCAAAAGCTTAGAATTAATTAAGAACGTTAGGGATGGTTCTGGTAAAGGTACACTTGTTGAAATTCTTGATAAAAGCTGCACATCTATGGGTGGTAGATTTATTCGTAGAACAATCAGAAGACCCCTTATTGATCAAATAACAATCAATAAACGATTAGATTCTGTAGAGGAATTTGTTAACAATTCATTTGCTAGGGAGGATCTTCGATCAATATTTAAAAACATTCAAGATCTCGAGCGATTAGCTAGTCAAATTTCACTTAAACGTGCCAATGCTCGAGATATAATTTCAATTAAAAATTCATTAAATGTAATTCCCCAAATTAAAAAAATTCTAAAAGAACTAGAATCTGCTAATATCAAGAAAATAGACAAAGAACTTGATCCTCTAAAAGAATTAGCTAAAAAAATAGAAGAAACTATTAAAGAAAATCCTTCAGCAACAATAAAAGATGGTGGAATAATAAAATCTGGATATAATAAAGAGTTGGATGATTTAAGAGAGATTTCTGAAGGGGGGAGAAAATGGATCATAAATTATGAATTAGATCAAAAAACAAAAACAGGGATAAAAGCACTTCGTGTTGAATATAATCGTGTTTTAGGTTACTATTTACAAATAAGTAAGAATTATCTAAACCTTGTTCCTGAAACGTATGTTCAAAAACAAGAAGTAACTTCAGGAATTCGTTTTATCACGCCTGAATTGAAAGATTATGAAGCAAAAATCCTGAATGCTAAAGATCAAATAAATGAGCTTGAGTATAAACTCTTTTGTGAGATAAGAGAAGTGGTTCATGGTGTAATTAGTAAAATTTTAACAAATGCAGAGAAGATTGCTGAATTAGATTGCTTGGTTACTTTTGCTGAAATATCAAGAAATAATGATTATATTCGACCTATTGTAAACGATTCTCTAAAAATCAACATACAGCAAGGTAGGCATCCTGTTGTAGAGAAGATGCCACTCGATCATCCTTTTATTCCTAATGATGTTTTTATGGATAATAAAACTGATCAATTATTAATTATAACTGGTCCAAATATGTCTGGAAAATCAACTTATATTAGACAGGTAGCTTTAATTGTTTTAATGGCTCAAATAGGTTGCTTTGTACCTGCAAAGAAAGCTACAATTGGTATTGTAGATAAAATCTTTACAAGAATTGGTGCTTCTGATGATATTTCTAAAGGATTATCAACATTCCTTGTTGAAATGAATGAGACTGCAAATATTCTAAATAACGCAACAAATAGAAGTTTAGTTATTTTAGATGAGATTGGTAGAGGTACTTCTACTTTTGATGGTGTAAGTATTGCGTGGGCTGTTGCAGAATATTTACACAACTCAAAAAATCTTGGTTCTAAGACACTATTTGCCACGCATTATCATCAGCTAATAGATTTAGAAAAATATCTTGAGCGTGTTAAAAATTATCATATAGAAGTTGAGAAAAAAGAAGATAAAATCCTTTTTCTTTACAAAATAGTAAAAGGAGGTACAGATAAGAGTTATGGCATTCAAGTAGCAAAATTATCAGGAATGCCAGACGCTGTTATTAATCGCGCAAAAGAGATTCTATTATATTTAGAAGTTCAGACAAATAGCGAATCTTCAGTAGAAACTAGTGATAAACCAAAAGTTGGTTCAATACAAACTGATTTATTTGGTCGAATGGCAGAAAGGGATGATAATAAGATTACTCTTACAGAAAGTATTTTTTCTCAATCTAAAAGGGCAGAAAAGGATCGAATTAATGAAGAAATTGTTGAAGCTATAAAGGAAATCGACGTTGATAATTTAACTCCTATAGAAGCATTGAATAAACTTAATGATTTGAGAAAAAGGATTAAAAAAAGTCATAGTAAATCCAAGTGAATTAATTCATTGGTAAATCAACACTATCTTCCTTTGATTTTTCTTTTATTTCAAGAATTTTTCTTTTATCTAATTCACATTCCAAGCTTTCTTCATCTTCGCATAAATGGAATCGTCTTTTTCTCGAACTATAAATGGATAATACAATAGCTCCAATTGAAACTATAACAAGGGCAATTATTTTTCCTGCCATTAAACCAAATTTATCTTCAGTGAAATAATAATTCCATTCTTCAAAAATAATTATCCCACCAAAAACAGGAACAATCATAGCTAAAACAGCGAAAATAGGTGCAACAATAACCGCTCTTCCTCTTTGATAAGCTACTTGGAGATAAATAGTAGCAGTAAAATTAACAGCACTCATAATAATCATTAATACCCACCAACTCCATAATTTTGCTGCTGCTCTCATTATTTCTCCATCTCTAAAATCAGCACCCCCCATAAAAGCTCTTAGTAAAATAGCCCCTAAAGCATCTGTTATCCCTGCAGCAATACTAAACAAGATATCTGCATTCTTATAATTTCTTGAGATACTTAAGGTAATTAAGAAAATAGTAAAAAGGAAAAAAACTACTAGAAAAATTATCACACCAATTGATGATAATCTGTCTATTACATATTCATAAGTATGTTCTATTTCTATTCGAGGTGTTGTTATTCCTAAAAGTACAATACCAATAATTATTATGATTATCCCGGTTATTTCTATTTTTGATATTGGTTCTTTTAAATAAAAATATGAAAAAATAATTAATGCTACCATACCAACACTCATTAATGGAGTTATTATTGAAACCGAAGCAATGTCTAAAGCAAATGAAAGTAATGCCCACTGTGCTGTTACTAAAATGAAACCCATTACCCATGGTTTACAAGTAAGAAAATTCTTTATATTCTGACCAATTTTTTGCTTGTTAATCTTTGGTAAACTCGCAGCTCCTTTCTTTTGTAATCCCATCCCAATATTAAGCATAGAATAGGATATAATACCTAAAAAAATAGCTAACACGACATCATTTTTCATTCGGTGTTACTCCAATCTATAATTGTGCAAAGTTTAAAAATCACTAATAAGCATTAGTTTACTTCTTTATCTGTTTTTTTATTTTACATAATCCAATTACAAGAGAAGGATTTTTGTACTATTATAGAAAAATAATGATGTTAGATAAGG
>JAEOUJ010000043.1 GCA_016839405.1 Candidatus Gerdarchaeota archaeon
TAGTAATATAAAAGCAACAAGAAGCAAAACAATTCCAATGAATATAAGATATGTAGTAAATCCCGCTGAACCTTCACTTAGTAATTCACTACTTGTTTCTAACAAATAATACAAAGGTGTATTGTATGGGGAAAAAATTAAAGTTGGTGCAAGGATTAATAATGCTATTGAAAATAGACTTGGTCTTTCATCATCAAAAACCAAACCTCTTGGTGTAAGAGAACCAAATAATGTTATTAAACATATTATGAAAATTCCGATAGTCCATGCAATAATAGCAAAGTCTAGGACATTTATGTCCTCTGGGTCAATGTTTATAAAATTAAAAACAATTCCCAACACTAATGCCAATGAACCTATTAATCCAATAAGTGTTCCGATTATTAGTAGTTTCTTGTATTCATTTTCAGAAGACAAGTTTCATATCTCCTCTAAGTTGTGAAAACAAATTATTTTCTACATAATATAATAGATATTAATTTAATTGTATTGTGTTTTTTACATTAGGAAAGATATCATTATTATTATGTATGAATAATCTGCTTGTTATTGTAATTTTACTCATTTTTAAGGGTTTTAGTTGGGGATTACTGATTCACTATTTTAATTAAACACTTTTTTTAAAAAACAATAAGAGTAATTTAAGCAATATTTAGGGAAAATTTAAACTAGGTTTCTTTCATTAGTTACTATTTAATGACTTAATGTTTTATGGGATAAGAATGAGTAATATTATAATTCGTAATGGTTTTATTGTAACTGAAACAAAAAAATTCAAAGCAGATATTAGAATTAGAGAAGAAAAAATTGTTGAAATTGGAGTTAATTTACCTAAATCTGATCAAAAAGAACAAATAATCAATGCCAATGATTTTTTTATATTGCCAGGAGGAATTGATCCTCATGTTCATTTATCCTTACCTGATTATGTTCCCGAAGAATTTCAATGGGCTGATGATTTTGAAAGCGGCTCAAAAGCTGCTTTAGCTGGTGGAATTACTACTTTAGGGTGTATCTCAGTTCCCGATAAAAATGAAACTCCTTTTGGAACAATAGATCGAGAAGCTAAAAAAATCAATCAACAAGCAATTGCTGACATTATGATTCATCCCGTAATTTTTACTCCAACTGAGAAAATATTAGAAGAAATTCCAAGGCTTATCGAGAAAGGTTGTTCTACCATTAAAATTTTCATGGTAACAGATGATTTTGATGAAAACATTACTGGATACATTAATACTATACAGGCAGCTGGAAACAATGGCATGTTAACAATGATTCATTGTGAAGACAATAAAATGATTAAAGAAACTTGTAAGCAAATGATTGAAGAAGGTCGAGGAAGTCTAATTAATTATGCAGATAGCAGATCTGTTGAATCGGAAGTTGTAGCAACAAAAAGTGCTGTAGATATTTGTGAAAAAACCGGTGCACCATTATATATTGTGCATCTATCTTCTGAAAGTGCTTTGCGAGTTTGCGAAGATGCACAAAAACGTTCATTACCTGTTTATGTTGAAGGACGACCAATTTTTCTTTATCTAACCAGAGAAGAATATCTCAAACCGGAAGGTGCACTTTATGTTGTTCAACCCCCCTTACGTGAAAAAAGTGATAATCAAGCATTATGGGGTGGGATAAACAGTGGCTCTATACAAACTATTGCTACAGATCATGCACCACACACTCGAGAGCAAAAGCTAAATCCAGCGTTAAATGTAAGTAAATTAGTTCCAGGAATAAATGAATTACAAGTTATGTTGCCAATGTTATATAACAATGGTGTAGTAAAAAAGAAGATTACTTTAGAGCATTTTGTTAAATTAACTTCAAGTAATACAGCTAAATTATTTGGTATTTATCCTCAAAAAGGAACTATTAAGGTTGGTTCTGATGCTGATTTAGTATTATGGGATTTCGATGAAGAACGTAGAATAAATGATGAAGATATGTTTTCAAAAGCAGGTTTTTCTATTTATGCAGGACAGAAAACTAAAGGATGGCCAAAAATAACAATTCGTCGAGGTGAGATTGTTTTTAAAGATAGGAAAATAATTGCGCAACCTGGTTCTGGGCAAATACTTTCAAGAGGGAAAACACAAGCGTTGAAATAAATTTCTATTTTTCTTTTAAAATTCTAATAATCTTTTCGAAATATTCCACAGATTCTTTTAAAGATAAATCGTACCAATTTTGGTATGCATCAGCAACCGCGAAGGAAAATCCGGTACGAATATTTAGACAAAATATTTTATCTACTTTATTTTCCAAATTGCTCAAAGATCTTTCTGGAGCAGTTGGTATTCCTATTATAATTTTTTTAGCACCTTTTTTCTTTAACCAACTAGCTCCTGCCATCATTGAAAATCCTGAAGCAATACCATCATCAGTTATTAAAACTGATTTACCTTTTACAATAATCTCCTCAGTAATACCAAATTCAGATTTAATTTTCTGAATTCGTTCTTTTGTATTTTGAATTTGTTTGCTTATCTGTTGATTTTCTATAGAATAATGTGAAATTAAATTTTCATTCAGGAATAATTCACCATCAGGCGTTATTGCACCCATACCTGATTCAGTACTCCAAGGTACATGAATTTTCTTTACGATTAATAGATTTACTAACAGTGGTTGTATAATTTCCTTATGTAATAATCCCAAACCGATTGGCAAACCACCATTTGGAATTATTAACATAACATCAATTGGTTCTTCTCTAATTAAATCAGCTAATTTCTCACCTGCTTCTAACCTAGTCTGAAAAATATGATATTTATTTCGCATCTGTTTATTTTCAATTATCAAATGTGATCCTCTCATGAAAAATTATTAATTTTTAATTATAATATTTACTCTAAGGATTTTTAAAAATGAAAAAAATAAATTTTTTTAAATCTATAATTAAAAAAATTAAGAAGGGATTAAATATTATTCTAATGGTTATTATCTATTTAGTAAAATTCCAAAGTCCCTTCTTTCTCGTTCTTTTTTCACCTGATTTAAGAAATCTTCAATATGTACATCTACATTTCGCTTAAACACTTTCTGATCAAAATTCTTCTCTAGAAATGATTCAATTTGTAATAAAGTATGATCTGTATAAGGTCTAAAATTAAGATTCCCATCAGAATCTGTTTCAATGCTTTCAACTATTCTAAATAATTTATTAATCAATACTTGTTCTATCTCTGAGTGAATATTACTTCGAGTAGATATTATCTCGAATTTTTCTTCTTTTTCTTTTTCTTCTTCAAACATAGAGTGCTCCCCCTGATATCTAAGATTATATTGTCGATTTAAGTATAAAAGAATTACATGTAAACTGGTAATAAATTTCAATTAATTTTTCATTTAATTGATTTATTGTATCTTTTAATGAATCATTTCATTAATTTGCCCAGTAAAAATCATATAAAATTTATTATCAATAAAAACTGAAGTAAAATGACGATTGATTGATTTGATTAAATTAGTCAACATTAAAAGCTTTTAAACAATTTCTTAATTAAATATAATGAAAGTAATTTATAAACTAACTTTTTTTAAACAAAAAACTATACAAGATTTCAGACTAAATTAGAAAATTAGGAATTTATATTTCCTAAATAAAATAACTACTTATCACTCATCATTATTCTGATCAAATCGGATTTATTAAAGAACACAGGAAAAATTCTGTTATAAAATTAAATGCTTAATTTCAAGACTAATATTAATTGTTATTTTAAGGAATAAAATTAATCTTTTAATTTATTGGTGATTAGCTTGGTAATTTTTAATAAAAAATATCCTAATTTGTTTCAAATTTTTAGTTTAATTTTAATTATTCTAATTTTAAGCTCTTTAACGAATAAAACCACATTTAAAATTAATAATCAAACAACTTTCGAAATGCAACAAAATGAAAATTCATTCGAGGAAATAAAAACTCTTGCTATACTTGGTAACTATTTTGGCGATTCTTATTTCTGGATAAAAGATTTACTTGAATCATGGGGATGCAATGTTACTACTGCCGGTTTAACTGCAGTTGTTTCATCTTGTCCACATAAACCCCCACGACCTGTAACAGTTAATATTACAACACCTGAAATTACTCGAGAAATAATCAAGCAATTTGATTGTATTTGGATACCTTCCGGTGCGCATTGGACTTATTTAATTCCAAATACAATTGTTCATAATATTTTATCTATTGCCTACGAAGAAGGGTTGACAGTGGCAGCCATTTGCATTGGAACTTTAGTTCTAGCTTATGCTAATGGAATTGTAGATGGAGTTAAAGTTGTATACTATAGCGAATCAATTGAAAAAATGATGGAAGAAAATGCTACAATAGTTTACAATACAAATGTTGTTTCTGATAAAGGAATTATAACAGCTGGAACTGGATTACATCAATCAACTAATTATGCTGTTTATCCTTTTTGTGTGGCAATAACAAAAGCAGTGCTTGGTTATACTTCAGTAGTATCAACAACCTATGATTATTCAATAAGTGAATCAAATAGTAATCATAGCTTGACAGTTAGTACCAACAATCTTTCAGATATCTATTATGGTAATGAATCTACTGATATATTATCAGTGAAAGCAATCCTAAATTCAGAAAATGAGCTTCTTAATAATGAAATCTTTACACTTTATGATGAAGATGAAGATGGCGTATTTGAAAGGAATTTTACTTTAACTACTAATGATGATTTTACTATAGATTTAGAAATTAAAAGTGCTGCTTGGGGCATTGAAAGTATTCGTTCAGTTGAAAAATATTCAACCATATCATTAGCTGTTGACTTTCATTATTCAGTTTTTTTCATTAGTATGTCAATAATTTCATACACATACATAAAAAGAAAGAAAAAATTTTTTTCATAATTTTTTTTTCTTTTTTTCTCAAAAATGTAGAATATATCTTCATTTGAAAATAAATGAGTTATATCTTGTTTCAATTTGAATGTTTGATTTAACACAATTATTTTAAAATCCATATTCATTAATGTTTTAGTTCTACTAAGTATTTTATTAATAGAAGTAATTACATTGGTGTATAAAATGTCTCCCAAAAGGAAAAATAAAATAGAAAAGGATTATTCATCTATACTCACAATTACTCCAGAGCAACAAAAAAAAATCAAACAACAAATTGAATTATTAAAGCAAGAAAATGTTCCTGAATACTGGAAAGAACCTTATTGTAAAATTCATTGGATTCCAATTGATGATGGAGAAATTCGTGTTTTACATATCAAACCTGATAATCCAGTTGGTATAAGACCAATTATCTTTCTTGGTGGATGGCAAACAATGGCTTACCAATTCTTTGATATGTATAAAATAATGTATGACAGAGTTGAATTTTATGTTTTAGAAACTCGAGAAAAATATACTAGTAAATTAAATCGAAGAAAAGCAAATATGAGTGTAAATCAAAAGGCTATAGATGTTCAAAAAGTGATTGAATATTTTAAAATGGAAAACACAGATTATATTTTATTTGGTACTTGTTGGGGAGCTGCAATAATTTGCCAGGGATTACTAGATAAAACCATAATTCCTCCAAAAACAATAATTATCTTCTCACCTATGCATAAACTTTGGATTAATAAATTCTTTTTAAAAGTCATTGGACCT
Organism: Candidatus Gerdarchaeota archaeon; assembly: GCA_016839405.1. The sequence goes on from JAEOUJ010000043.1 coordinate 5,638, forward strand.
TTATTGCCAGCTTTTTTTATTGGATTTTTACTGAAAATTATACCAATTTTTCTTTTTATCGGTGAAAAAGCAAAAACACAAAAAAACCGAATTTTTCAAACAATCAAAGATGCTGAGAGTTGGAAATGGAAAAAAGCAGCTATTGCAGCAAAGGATCTCGAGCTGTTTGGTAAGCTTTCAGCAATAGAAGAAGAAGTATTAGTCATTGGTGGAACACATGATCGCGTTCACAAATCATATGATTATCCAAGATTTGCTGATGAAATGCCAAAAGGGCGTTATTTTTATTTAGGAATTGATGAAGCAGAACGGGAATTTACAATGGGTTTAATTTTACTTGAATTTGCTAAAATTTCCTCAAAACAAGAAATACCATTACTGTTTGCAGAATATGAAAAGAACCTAGATATTTGAATAATACATTGTTTGCTTAGGTTAAACCTTTTTATATTAACTAATATATCTATTCTAAATAGGAGTTAATTTAATTGAATTAACTTCCTACGGAGGATTGTCTTTATTGGAAATAGTCGAAAAAAAACTTTTGAATCTATTCTTTAAGATTTCAATAGCAGTTGGACTTATGGCACCTTTCATGTATTTAATACAAGAATTGATTGCTTCCATCCAATCTTATGCTTATCCTGCATTTGTAATAATTGCAGATTTGATTGGTATATTTACTATTATAGCAGTGATTATTTGGTTATTTTTACCAAAATATGAGCTAATTCTACTGAATATAATATTCATTCTAGGAATTGGTTATGTAATGTTCTTTATCTTTGCACACTTCTTCCTTGAAAATTATCTCAATGCTATACCTGGATGGGCATTATTTACCTATTTCGAGAAATTATCAGCATTAGGTATAAGTTTTGTTGGTATGATATTAGTAACAATATTCAGCATAGGTTTGATAGTAATTTTCTCTATGAATTTTGGTAAAAGAGATCAATTTGCCATTTACGAGAAATTTACTATAATACTTTGGGTATTAATTATTGGCATATTTGATTTTACTGCTAATTATTATCTAAGGGATTTTGAAACGTTTAATAATCTTTTAACTATTCCACTTGGAGTGACCTTTTTACCTGCCACTATTGAGTTTATTTTATTCCTATTAATAGCAATAATTCTTATACTCAATTTCTTTGTTGGTGTTAATCAAAAGATTCTATCATTACTAACACTTTTAATAATCAATACAATGTTTCTAACTCTAGCAATCTCATCTGTCAATCTCATTGGATTCTCTATTTCAAATGGTAATGTATATGTAGTTTCAATTCTAGGTCATGTTTTTGCAATGATCGCTGCAATTAGTTTGGTTGTGTGTACTTTTCTTGTCTTAATGACAAAATA
>JAEOUJ010000044.1 GCA_016839405.1 Candidatus Gerdarchaeota archaeon
AGCAATTAGATATTCTCTGGAATAATTGGTTGCAAGATAAATATGGGACCATTAGCAATCTCCAAACTTATTGGAATATTGGGCAAAATCTTCCTGATAGTTCGAATTTATTATTGAATGGTGGTTTTGAATCAAATCTAAATAATTGGAATTTTAATATTCCAATTGGTTGGTCAGCAAATGCAGAAATAGACTTTAGCAATAAAGTTGAGGGATCTTCATCAGTTAAAATAACAGTTACTAGTAAAGATTCAGGAGGAATAAATAGTTTAAATCTGACTCAACAACTTAATTCATTAACAGAAGATGAAAACTATTACCTTACTTTTTGGGCAAAAGCAACCAAATTTGGCACGAAAATACAACCACTAACTACATTTGGTTTCTGGGATTGGGGACCAGAGATATATGTTGGTGAAGAATGGCGTTTATATTATTGTACATTAAAAGCAATAGGAACTAGTGGAGAATTATGCTTCAATTTAGGTGAAATACAAGAGGGACAAAGTATCTGGATAGATAATGTGAAATTACAGCAAGGAGGAGTGTTTGGTTTAAGAACAGAAGAAAGTTGGGATAACAACAATATATCAAGAAATGAATACAGATTTAGAAGGTCTTATACATGGAACAGATTCAAAGATGAAATGAATTTTTATGCAGATTTAGATTATCAGTATGGAATGCAAATGCATTCTTTTCTAACAAGCATTGGGGTAAAAACTCCTATAACAGTAACAAATGGCTATTATGGGTTTGCTAGTGTTCCAGGTCGTTATGAGCCATCTGATTATCTTGATGCACATGTTTATTGGGATCCACCATATGCTCATCACAATTATAATTGGGGGAGTAATTATGCTGGAGTAATGGATGGAGGATTTATTTATGATCTGATGTTTCTTGGATTTAAAAATAAACCATTAACTGTAAGTGAGTGGAACTTCCTTTTTCCACAAAAAACACAATATCAGGGACCTATAATGGTTAGTAGTTATGCCGCTTTTCAAGAAGTTGATGCATTAATGATATTCGATTTTTATTGGAATACTAGTGAAATTGATCTACGAGCGAATTTCATTCCAGGTGAATATAGTATTGCTTGCAATCCTTCAATGATGTTTCAAGCATTTGTTGGATCAAGACTTTTTCTTAGAGATGTTGCACCAGCCGATTCAACGTTATTTCTTAATTATTCCATGGAGAATATATATCAAAATATGAATAGAAGTAATGGTTATGTTCCAATTTATTATCCATATACTGTTGATAACAATTATTGCTATATTCATGGTTTACGTTTAAATATAACAGAACTAATCGCATTTGAATCTGTTCTAGAAGGAAAATCAAGTATAGGAGAAATTAATAGTAAGGATATTAGCGCTCTTTCGCCGCCTTTCATTAGTGATACAAATGAAATTTATTGGAATCCTCTAGAAGAGTTCTTTTATGTCAATACTAGTCGAACAAAAGTTCTTCTAGGATTACTTGGGGGGGATATCAAAAATGTTGGTAATTTACAATTCACCAGTTCTAGCGCACATGGATCAATCGCTTTACTTTCCTTGGATGGAAAAACAACTAGTCAATCAGAACACTTACTCTTAGTAGCTCAAAGCTCAAGCAGAAATCATAATATGAATTTAACTTATTCAGGAGAAATGCCTAGAGTTTGGAATGTTGAAAAATGGGGAACTTCCCCTCCAGAAATATTACTCTTGAAAGGAGAAACAACCATTGAATTTGATGGAGATATTAGTGAAGATACTATTTCCATTTTTGCTCTTGATGAAACAGGTGAACGATTTGCTCAATTGTCATTTACTACAACAACAAATCCATTAGGTGGGATTCAAGTTACGTTTTCTATTGGAGATAACAATCAAACCTGTTATGAAATAATAATCGGTGAGATACCGCAAACACAGATTTCTTCAATAAATCCAAATCCAGTTGTAGCAGAAGAATTAATTCAATTCATAGGAGAAAGCTCCAATCCATCTGAAATTGCCAGATATATGTGGGGCATAAAACAAATAGAGCAGGCATCATCAATCATTAAAAGTAAAGAAAAATTAACTTTAAAGAATCAATTTGACTCAACAAATATAGTAATTCCTAATAAACCTGAAGAAACTTATGTTGTATTTAGTTGGGAAAGAGAAGCAGCTTTAATTTTAAATGATACTGGAATTTATCAAATATACTTCAAAGCACAAGGTAAAAATGGAGTTTGGTCGAATCTTTCAACTGTAATATTAATAGTAAATGAAGAAGAACAACAAAATAGACCTTTCTTATTTCTAGCTTGGACAATACCAATTATTGTTATAGTAGTAACAACAACCACTGTAATAATAATACTAAAATTGAGAAAAAAAAGAGAATAAAAGTAGATTTTATTTCCCTATTAATAGATGAAGTAAAAAAGAATTAAACATTTATTAGATGAAAATTATTGTGGGATGAAGCATATGGTCAAAAGATGCGATTGGGGTGAATCAGAAAACCCATTATATAGAGACTATCATGATAATGAATGGGGGGTACCTGTGCATGATGAACGATTGTTATTTGAAATGCTTATACTAGAAGGTGCACAAGCAGGTTTAAGCTGGTCAACAATAATAAATAAAAGAGAAAATTACAAGAAAGCATTCGATAATTTTGATTTTGAAAAGGTAGCTAAATATAATGATAAAAAGATAGAAGAACTCATGAATAATCCTGGAATTGTTAGGAACAGAAGGAAAATTATTTCAACAATTATTAATGCACAGGCATTCATAAAAGTTCAAGAAGAATTTGGTTCGTTCGATAAATACATTTGGGGATTTGTTGATTACAAACCAATACAGAATGAATTTAAGAAACCAAATGAATGGCCAGCAAAAACACCCTTGTCTGAAAAAATCAGTAAGGATTTACTTAAAAGAGGGTTTAAATTTGTTGGATCAACAATCGTTTATGCTCTGATGCAGGCCATAGGTTTGGTTAACGATCATTTAACATACTGTTTTAGACATAATGAATTGAAAAACGAAAAGTAAAATCAATGAAGAATTTTTGTATGAATGGGATTACTTTGTAAATTCAAAAAGAATTTATGCGATTATACACACAATGAATATGGCAGAGGTTCATCTTATTAATTTTATATAAATATAAAGAATTTTGGTAGTAATCAAGACTAATAATTTCAGTTATATTTTAATAAGATGTTGAGAAAAAAAATATGAAACAAATCAGTCAGTTATAGTAAAAAACTAATGAAAAAAGAACATTAGAAGGTCTGTAATTGAGTAAGGAGATAGTACCAGCTTTAAAATATAATACCAATTTAAGAATTTTAGATGATTGTGATTTTGAGCAATTAAAAGATTCTGAATCATTTAATAAGCCTACATCAAAGAGAATTGCTTCTTTGGATTTTCAAAGAGGGATAGCAATCTGGCTGGTTACTTTTCTACACAGTTTTGAACGATTATATGATTATTCATGGGTGAAGGAAGATCCACAAGCGGTTATGAAATTACCAATACCAGTTTTAGTAGCAGGATTATTTGTTGGTTTTTTTGCTTGCTGGAATGCTTATTTCTTATTAATTTCTGCAACGGTGAATTCCTATGCATCAGCAAGAAAGAGGTTTCAAACCAATAAACAATTAACAAAAATATTTTACAAACAATTGCTTACAGGACTAGGAATAATATTTGCTGGAATGCTTACTGTTGGATTTGGTTTTACAGGTTATTTTGATAATGCCTTACTTACAGGTAATTGGAGCGACTTTTCTGTTATTTATAAAAATCAATTTAGAATGTCAACTCTTCATATGATTGGATATAGTTTGGTAATAAACAGCGTAATAAGATTGGTACTATTAAGAAATAATGGGCAAAGAAAATTTAGAAGAAATATGTTGATTTATGCCTTTTTAGCTTTAGCTGTGATTATTGCTAGTCCTTTCATTCATAATTGGGTGGATAATATGCCTTGGAAAATACCAGAAAATCCACCATTAGATCTAAGAGATGCAACAACTTGGCCTAATGAATATTTTCAAGGAGAAAATGCTTCACCAAAAGCTTTCTTTCTAGCTATACTAGCAGGTGATATGGAACCATTGTTCCCATATTTAGCTACTTCATTTATTGGCTCAATGATAGGACTATCTTTAGCAAGAGAAAAACCAATTAGAAAATTCCCCTTAGCAGGTGGAATAGCAGGTGTTACTTTTATGGTTCTAGGGGCAATATTCATTTCTCTTGGATTTTTTACTCCAAGCAATGGAAGACCCGCTTTAGGAAATTATTTTCTGATGCTGGGGGGACAAATGAATGCTATTATGCTTTCATTGGCACTGGTGGAATATAGAGGAAGATCGGAGAAATTTGCTAGAAGAGAGATTG
>JAEOUJ010000343.1 GCA_016839405.1 Candidatus Gerdarchaeota archaeon
ATTGGAAAACCCCTTTATCTAAAAGGAGAAAACAATTTAATTAATTTTCATCAAACAAGAGAGTTTCCAGATACTTTCGTTAAGCAACTATCAGAAGAAAAGATGATTCAATCTATAAATAAACAAAAACCATATTCCATTTTAGTTCCTGTAGTAAAGGGTTTGCGTAGAGAACACATTGAGCAAGAGTTTCTATATCAAGATAAAATTAACCCACAAGCAATATCCCATATAATTGATGTAGATGACAAATTACTACCATTAAATACTGAAAGATTTCCCATTGTTATTGTTGGGGAGCCTAAAATCAGAAGTAATCTTATATTGAATATTCTTAATAATGCCAATGCTAGATTCTTGATTTTTGATCCAAGGGAAAATTATGGCAAACTAGCGATAAAAAATCCACGAATTCGTGGTTATGTACTAAATAAAAATTACTTTCTAGATATTTTGTGTTCAGAAGGAGAAAAAATCTCAAAACAAGTTTATGCTTTTTGGTTCGCGAAAATAATAGCTTATATTACAAATATACGAGATGATTTAATTAAACTTATAGAAGCCAATCTCTTGAGAGCCTATTTTGATGAACATAATCAAACATTGGAAGAATATACTTATTTTAGATTTGCTAATGGTGAATTAACTTCAGAAGGTAGCAATTCTCGACGTTCAGATTTAGCTAATGCACAAAATGCTCTTTATACATTATCAACTTATAGAGAGATTTCTCATAAAACTATGATTGGCAGTTCACCTGTTTTTGAATCTCTATTTGATACAAAAGGTGCTATAATCCAATTTGATAATTATGATGATCAATTAACCAAGATAGCTTATTTATTTACATTATTAAAATTAAGAAGTATTACAAATGAGGATCCGAAAATTATTGTTCTAGAAAATTTAGATGATATAATTAGTCAAAACAACAAATCCTATCAAAGGAATCAATTAATAGATTTAATTTCTGGCTTATTAGAGGATTTCTTTGTAATAATTGGAGTAAAATCACCATCGAAAATTCCTGAGTTATTCAAAAATACAAAATCAAAATTCATTAATAGATTGCTAACAATAAATGATAGGAATCTACTTTTTAATGAATATAAAATAAATAATAATGATACATCAAAAACAAGTAAATTAACAGAACATGAATTTTTAGTATTATTACCAGAATTCTCAACACCAAACTATATTAAAATTGATTCCTTGCCTGAAACTAAAATGACTATTAAAATAAGTGAAGGTGAGAAGAGAAACACTGAAAGGAAACTGCAAACGAAAATTTATACGCTTTATGATGATATTGCTCCTGAAATTCAAAAAATAATTTTTAATTTAATTAGTTTATTAAGAGAGAAATCCAATAAAGCTATACCTGAGGAGGGGCTTGATAAAATAATTACTGATTGCTCTAAACCTGATTTATTACGTGCAAAGGAGATAGCCTTAGGAGAATCGTTTTTGAAAAGAGTTGTAAGTTCTCCAAATGATTCTTCTGAAAAATTAAATTGGTTACAATTAACAGAAAGAGGTGACGAATTCTATAGAGGTTATTTAAACTTACAAGAAAAAATACCAAAAATATCATTTTCATCATTAATTGTTGAGAAAAATTTCGAACGAAATATCTTAGGAAGTTTGGAAAAAGCTCAAGAGTTAATTAAGAATAATGATAATGAAGATGCTGTAAATATCATGATTGATATTATAGCTAAAATGTTGGGTGCTTTTCCTGAAGATGATCAATTCGCAAAGGATAAGCCTGCAGCTCAAATATTAAATCATTGGTATTATCTTAAGCAAATGCAAGATTCTAATGAATTTCTTTTTGTTAGAAGAATCTTCAATAAATTCCAAAGTATTATTGTTAAAGGATTGAAAACATTAAAACACAATTTTATTGAAAATCAAACAGAAATAGAATTAAAAGAAAATATAATAAAACAAGAATCATTCAAAGGTGAAATTGAACAAGATTCTGAGTATGAAATAAATATCCCTCTAGTTTCTAAAAATCATCAATCAATTGAAGATATAGATAATTCAACATTAGAAAATAAATTTGATATAAATGAAGATGAATTGTTAGAAGAATCATCAGACGATATAAAATCTAGTCTCTTTAAAGAGGCTATTGCAGACCTTAAAACAGCTGGTTTAAGTCATTTAGATACCAATGGTGACTTGTTCAAACCAGAAAAAGGAGCTATTTTTGATGATGATTTCTTTGAGAATGAGAATGATCTTGAATCTTTTGAATACAACCCTTTTGCAACTGAAGACATAACTGAAGAAATTAGTATATCAAATTTTAAGAAACAAAAAGCAAGATTAGATTCATTGAAGAAAAAACTTATGTTGGAAATAGCTAAAAAATTAGATGTAACAGAAATTGATGATGAGCCTTTCATTTGGCATGTTCTTAAAAACAGATTCAATGGCAAATTAGATGATGGTTTCACTATTTCTG
>JAEOUJ010000045.1 GCA_016839405.1 Candidatus Gerdarchaeota archaeon
AAATCGAATTATTGCTTCTGTTGATGGAAAATCACTAAATACTTTGAAAAATGCTGATGCTTCATGGAAAGTTTTTGATTATGGAAGAAATTATCTTGGTGAAATAAAACATCTTTTCGAAACAGACTTTTGGCAAATTGTAAATACAGAAGGAGAAATTATTGCTATAAGAAATCCTATGGATAGTGGAGTTGATTTACAAACTGCTCGAACCTTCACAATAGTAAATCCTGAAAAAAATAACGTTAAATATTTCCAAATTCTTCGCAAAGGTGGTTCCTTTCAAATACACCTACTTGATGAAACTTTCGATCCTCATTTTGCATTAGCAATTGTTATTGGAATTCATAGAAGATATTATATCTAGATTCTTTCTGAATATCTTCCTCGAGATGATATTTCTGAAAGTTTCTCTTCAATTTTATTTTTATATGAAGATATTTTTTTATAACCATCTAGGATTGCTTTCCAAGCAATATTAAAAATATCCGGATGTGTGCTCCTAAGTGCGCATTCTAATAAATAAAGATCTATACCAAAATCCTCAATCCTATCAGAAATGAATCCTAAACCAAAGTCAATAAAAGCTAATTGTGATTTATCTTTTATTTTTATAATATTTGAAGTTGTCAAATCTCCATGAACAATCCCATAGTTATGGAGTTTACCAATTTCCTGCCCTATTTGAAAACAGATTTTTGTAACCATTTCTTCATTTACTTCTTTTAGGAATGATTTCAAAATTTCCCCTTCAATATATTCCATCACTATTGTTGTGTTTATAAGATCAATTTCATAAATTATTGGAACTCTTACTCTGGCATCTTTAGCTCGAGTTAGTAGTCTAGATTCGAATATTGTTCTTTGCTTTCTAAAATAATAATCTAAATCACTAATGCGATATGTTTTAGGTAGTCTAATTTTATACAAAGCATTATATGAAAGCCATTTTTTCATAAAAAGTTTTGATTCTGCTCCGCGAAATATCTCTTGCTCCAAAACTTTTACACCACCTTATGTGTATAGGAAATTAGCTAAATATAATTTTATTTTTAAAAAAGAATTCCTTCATTGTTTGATATTCATTAAAATGAAGGCTTGGATTAAACTTATTTATTACTTTTTGTTTTAAATTCAGTATACCCACATAATCCACAATGTCTTCTATCTTTGTGTTCAGCAAGAAATGAACCTTTACATCGTGGGCATTCCTTTTTAAGTCTTTTAACACCGGATTTATCTACTTTGTAATATTTCCAAACTTCTTGATTTTTTTCTTTAGGCATTTACATTACCTCATCAATTATAATGATTATTGCTCTTGAGGAGCTTGTGGAGTGTTGCGTTTAATCAAATATGCAGGTTCGACTCTCTTGAGTACTTCCTCTGATTCATATACATGAGCAATACCTTTACTCTGTTGTTTACCTGTTTCCTGATGTATGCCTTTTATAATTACTAATTTCTCATCATAATTTATTAAGGCTGCAACTTTTGCTTTTACTTCTAATCTTTTAGGTGTCTCTTTAGGAGATTCTACCTCAAAAATTACTTCGAGACGGTCAAGTAATTTGTTTTTATTTTTTTCAATTATTTTTATATTCATCGTTCTCGACCTTCATTCGTTCGATAAGTTTCTTACATTTTAACTTTGCGTTTGGTGTTACATTTATTAGTACTATTCCCTCATTTGGTTGTCCATAAACAACAAAGGATTTGTTTGGTAACTCCAAGACTATTGGCAAAACAAGTAAATCCTCCTCTCCATCTATATAAAGGATTATCGGTTGTTTTTCCTTAAATCCCAAGAAATCATCTATTAATTCTCTAATAATTTTCCAAGTTTTAATCGCAATAGTTGCTTGTGGATTTTCACTTTTAACAATCATTGCATTATTGATTTTAATTTCATTAAATGGCTCTCTTAAATTTCTACCATCAATTACTGATATGTCTGGAATAAATTCATATTTTAATGCTTGTTGAACACAATAATCTCCCACAAATACTACCATTGGTGGTTTATTTTTTTTAACTAATTTAATCAATGTTCTAGTTGGTTTTCTTTTAATTAATTTACCAAGTGGTTTTTTAAGTTCGGATCGCATATTATCTGGTAGAAAAAAATCTTGACTTATATTCTCAATATTTATTTTTTCCATAATTAAAGTCAACCATAAAATGATGAATAATATAAAGAAAAATTAACGGACTCTTAAGGCATAAATTCCTGGGATTTTAATATTGAGTTTTTTTGCTATTTCTGAGTTTTCTGGATCTATAATGTGGACTTCACCTGAATAATCTTTTGAAAAATTATGCGTTTTGCAATTAGGACATTGATTACCTTCCTCTATTATACGATGACAAGTTTTACATGCTTTAGCCATAATATTCACCTTTTAAATTCATTTTATGATTTTTTAGTGGTTGTTTTTTTTGCTGTTGTTTCTTTTTTTGTTGGTGTCTTTGAAGTAGAAGATGTTTTCTTTGTTGATGTTGGTTCCTTTTTATCTTCAGATTTCTTTGCATTTGTAGATTTTGCAGGAACTTTCTTTTTAGAAGTACTTGCTTTTTTCCATTCTTCAACCCAACTTTCAACACCTAAACCAGCTTGGCGCATTGTAACACCAATACGAATTAGTGATTTACCTATAGAGACATGTGTAATTCGAGCACGAACTCTATCACCAACACTTATTCTTTTCTGACTATCACGCCCTATTAAAGCACCTTGTTTGGAATTATAGGAGAAGAAATCATCTGATACTTGACTTACATGACAAAGTGCATCTACACATCCTAAACGCAAGAAGACCCCAAAATCAGTGACTTCAACTACATCACCAATTACAAATTCTCGATCTTCAGGGAGGTAATTAAGAGTAGTAAATAATACATCATAAAATGCTGCTCCATCACCTGGTACTAATCTGCCTGGGCCAATATCTAAAACTTCCATTACTATAATAGTTAAACCAAGTTCTTTACTTATGGTTCCTTCAAATGTTTCTCGGCAAATATCGAGAACAACTTCTTCTAAATTATCACCAAAACGATTAGGAACAACACGAATAGTATCACGAACTTCTGCTATATAATACAATCTTTTATCACAACCAAATCCGCAAAAGCTTAATTGCCTTTTAAAAACTTCTCTTCTCTTCTTATTTTTAGTAATTAACTTTATCATGTTAATTATAAAGCTTTTCTCTAATGTGTAGTGTAAAAGCTAATAAATCATTAAAAAAGCTAAAAAATAACAAGGTTTTTTTAGTCAATCAACAGAGTCAATTTAAAGAGAATTATGAATGTATATATGATTTAATGAAACTCTATGTGTTACATAATTGTTTCTAAAAAGTTGGTGTAAATATTGGTCCTTAGTAAATTAGGTTCATCAATAACAAAAGCATTAAAGAAACTTGTTGGTGCAGGTACTGTAGATGCTGCATTAGTTAAAGAATTAAAAAATGATCTATTAAAAGCTCTTCTCGAAGCAGATGTAAAGTTGGAGATTGCTTTAGAAGTAACCGATAGAGTTGAAAAACGAGCTTTAAAAGAAGATCTTCCTCCAGGAATTCCAAGACAAAAACATGTTATTTCAATTGTTCATGATGAATTAGTGAAGATATTAGGTGGTAAAGCTAAGAAATTAGATATTACACCAGGTAAAGTTAATATTTTATTATTTGTAGGCATTCAAGGCTCCGGTAAAACTACTGTTGTAGGTAAATTAGGTAATTGGCTAAACAAAAGAGGTATGAAACCTGCAATGGTTTGCGCAGATACAGATAGACCTGGAGCTTTAGAACAATTAGAGCAATTAGGAAAGCAGATTAATGTTCCAGTTTATGGCAATTTAAAAGAGAAAAATGCTGTAAAACTAGCTAGAGATGGAATCATTAATTTTCAAAAATCTCATGAAGTAATTTTGGTTGATACAGCAGGACGTCATAAAGAAGAAACTGGCATGCTTCGTGAAATGGCTAAAATTGCTAGACAGATTAAACCTGATGAAATCATCTTAGTTTTGGATGGAACTTTAGGGCAACAAGCTTATGAACAAGCACTTGCTTTTGCAACCGCAACTGAAATTGGTAGTATTATAGTTACCAAACTAGATGGTTCTGCAAAAGGTGGAGGTGCTTTAAGTGCTTGTGCAGCCACCAATGCACCAATAAAATTCATAGGTGTAGGTGAAAAAGTTAATGATCTTGAACGATTTGATCCTACAGGATTTGTTGGTCGTCTTTTAAATCTAGGTGATTTGGAATCACTTGTTGAAAGCGTGAAAGCTGCTCAAATAGAACCAGATGAAGAAATGGCAAAAGCATTTCTTAGTGGTAGATTTACGCTGCGTGATATGTATGCACAAATGCAAAATATAGGTAAAATGGGTTCACTGTCAAAATTGTTATCATTCATTCCAGGATTATCTACAGGATTACCAGAAGGATTACAAGATACATCTGAAGAAAACATGAAGAAATTTATGTGTATGATGGAATCAATGACAGCTGAAGAACTTGATAATCCACAAATAATTAAAAGCACTAGAATACAACGAATCTCAAGAGGATCTGGTACTGATCCAAAGGAAATTAAGCAATTATTGACTCAATTCAATCAAATGAAGAAAATGATGAAAGGTATGAAAAAAGGAATAGGACGAAGAGGAGCAAAAATGCCTAATATGGCTGACCTTACAGCGATGCAAAGTGGTGGTAAAACTCCAAAAATTACTCGTGGGAAGAAAAAATAATTTTTTCTTTCTTTTTTATGCTTTTTTATGAGCTGATCTATTTTGAATAGAACATTTATCTTTTGTATTCAGGGATTGAATTATCAAAAGAGTGATTTAAGCATTCCATATTCAAATAATAGAATTATAATTGGTACTCTTTCTAGAATGATAACCAATGCAATATTTCTATCCCATAAAATTCGTCAAAATATAACAATAAGAATTTTTATTTTACAACCAAAACCACATTTGTATGAAATTAAAAGTGAATCAATTAGATATCTGGGACCTGATTTAAGAAGCTCTGCTTCTTTGCTTCTAAAAGGAGAACAATACTTATTTGAAAATCAGAAAAAAATGATTAATAATAAACAGTTAATTTGGTATGAACCCAATCCAGGCTTATTTTTATGTATCATAAATAATCCATTCATTGAATTAGATATTAGAAAAACTTCAAAAGTGTTTTATTTTACTAACAAAAATTTTGATGTTTTATCAAATAAAAGTAATATATCACTAAAAACCTTTAATGAGCTATTACAACAATATAAACCTCAAATTTTCTGTTTCAATTTTGGCTTAGATATTTCGAATAATCATTTTAATTTAGATTTTCTTAAAGAAAAACATCTAGAAAAAATTAATCTAATAAATCAAATATCATTTCCAACTCTTGTAAGTATTATAAATTTATTACTTGATGATATGAAAATAAAAGATGTTTAAGGCTTTCTTGTAAAAAGACGATATTTTTCATCTATATTGGTTAATTCCCTAATTATTCTAGCAATAATTAATTTTTTGGGATCAGATACCTTTGTTCTACTAGCAATATCTTCAAATGATGTAAATTGCACTTTTTCACGTTCTGCTAATAGATTTTCTAAATGTGTAGTACCAATTCCAGGTAATAATTTGAAAGTATGCATCCTTGAGGTAACATATGATGTTTTATTGAACCAATTAACAAATCGAAATTCTTGATTTTTTACAATTTCTGCAATGCAATCTTCTAGTACAGCTTCTGAAGTAGGAGATAAATCATCAAAACTTATTCTTCGTTTGATTCTATTTATAACTGTTCTATTGTCTTTTCCAATACCTATTCGCATTATAGGCTCTACATTTACTCCTCTTCTTGGTGTTAGCTCTAATAAAGTAAACCATATTTCCCCTATAGCTTGGATAACAGGTTCTCTCTGTGAAAAAGGATTGGGATCTGTAGGACTACCCTCTTGTAGATATGCCAATGTCCAAGCATATTCTTCATATTTCCTTTGTTTATCGCTACTTAATCTATTATCTTGTTTTTGCTGGTTTCCTCTTTGTTGTTGATCTCGTTGTTTATAGCTGGAATAGCGATCTTTCTTTTGATAATCTTTTTCGGACATTTATATTCATTCTCGGGCTACTATTTGTTTATTTATTTAATTATCTTTTACTTATATTCTTTCATCAAATTTATATTTGACATATTAATTTAAAGATTCTATTATTTTAAGGATTACCTCTTCTAATTGAAATAACTTCTTTTTCAATTTCACGTTCTTTTTAGAATACTTGATTTAAAAAATAACTGGATATATTAGATATTTTCTATGATTTCAAAACATCCAAAATATTTTGCAATTCTTCTGTTGTGTAAACCCTAGATGCATCTTGTAGAAAAATTCTAAGTTCATCAATTGTTTCAGGATAAAAATTAATTATATGAATAGCAATCTCTTCAGGTAATTCGAAATCTGTTTGTAATTTTTTAACATTAGTTCTCGCTTGTGTTGTTGTTATTTTTGTAGATGATCTTTGAGCATGTTCTAATGCAATTCGTTGTAAATAATTTAACTCACCATCTTTCTTCCTTTTATTGAATATAGTTACTACTTCCGCGAAGGATACTGGTTTTTTTGAAACTGTTTCTTTAGGCATCCAAATACACCTTTTATATTAATACAACTCTCTTTTTATAATTATTTAGCAAGATAAACATGTTCTGGTCGAGTAATGATTTGCTTGGTTGTATTACCACTTTTAATTTTAACCACATAAGCTCTTCCACGAACTTCAGATATGACGCCAAATTTCCCATGATAACGTCTGTGTGGCATGCCTTTTTGTATAGCAGGATCTACTTTAATAAGCACTTGATCTCCAACTTTATATTTAGTAAGTAATCTGCCTAAGGGTTGTAATCCTTTATTACGTGGTGATTTCTTGAATAGTTTTCTTGTGCTATGTCTGTATCCTTTTGATTTTGGCATTTTTTATCACGCATCATTTTTTTTATTGTTTTTCCATTCAGAATGTATATAAAAATCTTGCTTTGAGCACGAGAAGAAGCTTTTCTTCTAATTTAAAAAGCTTTACTTTATCTCGTAGAATGTTAAAAGCATTAAAATAAAGAATTTGAGTAAGAGCTGATCTTACTCATTCAATATTCTCACAATATCTTTAGCAACTTCTAAAGTTGTTGAATCTCCACCCATATCATATGTTCTTATTTTTCCTTCCTTGATATTTATTTGAACAGCTCTTTCTAAGTTATTTGCTAGTTTAGTTTCTCCTAACCATTCAAACATTAATTTTACTGAGAGGATGGCTGCAATTGGATTAACTTTATATAAACCTGCATATTTTGGAGCACTTCCATGCGTTGGTTCAAACAAACCATAATTATCTGATGTTGATGCTGATGCAGCAAATCCTAGTCCCCCAACAAGTTGTGCTGTTAAATCAGATACAATATCTCCAAACATATTTGTTGTTGCTATTACTCCGAAATCCTGTGGATTCTTTACTAGTTGCATACACATTGCATCAATATTTTGCTTCCATACTTCAATATTAGGATAATCTTTAGCAACTTCTTCAGCAACACGTAAGAACATACCATCAGTTGCTCGAATAACATTAGCTTTATGAACAAGTGTAACTGTTGGATAGTTATTCGATTTTGCGTAATCAAATGCTTTTTTCACAATCCTTCTGCAACCCATTTCTGTAAAAACTCTACATGATACTGTTGTTTTATCAGGATCAAAATTTTTGAAAGCTTCAATTGATTTAAGCTCATGTGTATTATAAAATTCAATTCCTGAATATAGTCCTTCTGTATTTTCTCTAAAGACAATCAAATTTATGTCGTCTCGATAGTTTAATGGATTGCCTTCATAAGCTTTACAAGGCCTCATATTACTATAAAGATTGAATCTTTGCCTTAACCGAACAATTGGTGAAACATAACCTGGTATGTTTGGTTTTGAAGTGATAGCGCCAAATAATGCAGCATCAGTTTCTTTCATCATTTCTACCGTTCTTTCTGGCAGTGCATCACCTTCATTTTCCCAAAAAACCCACCCAATATCACCATGAATGAACTCAGCTTGAAAATCAGTTCCTTCATCAATTACTATTTTTGCAGCTTCAAGAACATCATTGCCAATACCATCTCCTGGCATAAAAGCGATTTTATATTTCTTGGTCATTTGCATATCAACCTCAGTATTGATCTCAAATACATAAATCGAATCAAAGAGAAATATCTATCTTTAATATTTATTTCGATGAGATTTAAAGTTATGATACGATTAATAATTTTTAATTTTAATTTTATAAATTCAACAACTTTGATGAATTTGAATGAGAATTCACTCTATGTAAGTATCAAAACCGTTTAATAACATAGCTGTTTTTTAATTTAATATTCGCCAAGTCAATTGAATAGATAATCACAAAAGATACCTTGAAATAATGCTTTATCTTATTATAATCTATAATCAAAATTTCCTTGCAAAAAAGCATAAACTAATATTTCAATTTAACAAGAAAGATAATATTAGTAAAGGATTATAAATAACATAGTGGAGGACATTTATTGTCTGATGTAGAAAAACTATTTCCCGAAGATGAAATGGATGCAGAAACTGAGAGATTGGTTTATCGTATAACAGAAGGACTCCAAAGATTAAACAGCATAGGAACAGTCCAATTTATTCAAATAAATCTACCTCCACTTCCTGAAAATATCAGAGAAGAAATAGGTACTAATTTTACTTCTGCGCTAGAAGATGGCTTGTACATTAATCAAACAATTGTTTTAGAACAAATGGAAACCGGTGATTCATTTATGAGAATACTTAGTGCAATTCGTAAAATTTACCAAATATCTAAAATGATTTCCATTGATGAAATACAAGCAGTTTTAAATATTGTATTCAAAGAAGAGCTTATGGACATAATTTTAACATATGATCCCGGTGAACATGACATAAGTCTAGTAGATGTAAGCCAAAAAGAGGATTTCTTTAAAATTCTAGAATATGTTCGATTTTTCTGGTTAAAATCTCGTCCTAGAATATAATTAATCTTCAATATTTTTTTAATTAATTGATTAATGGTATTTTTGAGTTTAATTACTATGTATAAACTATATTCAATTAATCTAACGAAGTTATTACCATTTCAATTAAAAATCTCTAGAGCTGATAATTCTTTGCAATTATCAAAAGGCATTATTTTTGGAACAATTCCCTTTGATAATATACGCTTAGAATTAGAAAAAAGATATTCCTTGGAATTTAATTTAGATTTCATTACTAGATCTTCAAAGGGGGATGTTGTATTATCATTTAAATCAGAAACTGAATTAGATGAAATTGAATTACAAAAAACAATAAAAGAAATTATTGCGATTGAATTACCTTATAATTTACAAAATAAAGTCACTAAAAAACAACTACTTTATATAATCAATAATTATTTTGGAATACCACTTATAGGTTCAATTTATTTTGGTGTAATTGATCGTGGAACAAATTTACTTCAAGTTAGAGCAATAACTGGTTGTCCTCTAAATTGTCCATTTTGTTCTGTTGATGAAGGACCTGCTTCAAAAACTAAAATTCGTGATTTTATAGTTGACACAGATTATCTTGTTGATACATACAACTTTATAGTAAAGAAAAAAGGTGTAAATGATATTGAGGCACATTTAGATGGCCAAGGAGAACCAATGGCATATCCTTATTTGTTAGAACTAATTCAAAAATTAAAAAATAACAAAGCTACAAAAATAGTTTCAATACAAACAAATGGTTGGTTTCTAAAAGAACAATTTATTGATGAATTAGAAGAAGTAGGTCTAGATAGAATTAATCTATCACTAAACGCTATTGATTTAACTTTAGGGAAAAAAATGGCGGGTCGTGGGGATTACAATCTTGAAAATATTTTACAATTAGCTGAATATATTGCTAAAAGTAAAATATCGTTACTTATAGCTCCATTATGGATACCAGAAATAAATGATAATGAAATAGTTAAAATTATTAATTTTACTAAGCAAATAAACTCACATGAAAAAAGATTTCCAATTTTAGGCATTCAGAATTATTTATCTCATGGTGAAGGTAGAAATATTAAAGGGATTAAACCTAAACAATTTAATGATTTTTATACTCAATTAAAATTATTTGAAAAAAAATTTGATGTTAAACAATTGGTTCTAAAACAATCAATGTTTAAAACATATAAAACTAAAATGATTGATAATCCAATTAAAAGAAATGAAATTATTACAGCAGAAATTGCAGCTCCTGGAAGATTGAATAATGAAGTTATAGGCATTTCAAAAAATCGTCTAATTCATATATCTTTGGTTGATAAAGTATCAATTGGACGTAAGATAAAAGTAAGGGTAAATAGAAATAGACATAATATTTTCTTTGCTACACCAGTGTAACAATTATTTATTGAATTGGGAATCTTAGTAAAGCAATCATGCCACCAAATTTTTCAACTTGCTTGCCCGCTTGATGGTTTTCACTCATAATAACGATTTTACCACCATTTTTTTTCACGTCATTAAGTAATTTATCAAGTTCCTTTCTTTTTTCTTTATCACGAAGTCTCAATTGATTATCAACTAACAAAAGTGTTTCCACTGCGCCATATTCTA
>JAEOUJ010000344.1 GCA_016839405.1 Candidatus Gerdarchaeota archaeon
ATCTATAATTATCTCCGAGATACTGATGAAATGGATAAATATCATATTTTAGGAACAGCTGCTGGTATAAAAGCTATTAATGCCATGGGAGCACTTCCCACAAGGAATTTCAGCTCCGGTTCATTTGAACACATAGACAAAATTTCTGGAGAATATTTTGCTCAAAATCTTTTATTGCGTAAAATTGCTTGTTCACAGTGTCCGGTAGGTTGCATACATATTGCTTATTTACGTGTCCCATATAAAGTAGAAGAATATGATGTAGAAACTACTTTTGTTCCTTATGATTATGAATTAATTTATGCATTAGGTTCTAATTTAGGAATTGAATCTGGTAGTGATGTTTTAAGATTAATTGAAATAGCTGATGGAAATGGTTTTGATATTATTTCATTAGGCGGAATTCTTGCTTGGGCTACAGATGCATATCAAAATGATATTATTTCTTTGAAAGATACAATGGGAGTTGTTTTTGAATTTGGAAATACAATTAATTATCTTACAGCAATTAGTTTGATAATTTCAAGAACAAATGAATTCTATGAAACCCTTGGTGAAGGACTTGATAAGTGTGTTGAGAAATATGGTGGAGAAGATTATGCTATAAGAATTGGTAGTCAAACACCTGCTGGTTATATGACAGGTCCTGCAAGTATAATTGGACATATGATTGGTCAGAGACATTCACACTTATGCAATGGCGGCTATAGTTATGATCAACAAACTTTTGGTAAGGATGTTACTGCAGAGGAAATGGTTGATGCCTTGGTTAAAGAAGAAAAATGGCGTCAAATACTTAATTCTCTAATTATCTGTTTATTTGCTAGAAAGGTCTATAATATTGATAGAACACTTGAGAGTCTTAATTCAATTGGTTTCAATTTTACTGAAGAAGATCTGATGAAATTAGCAGAAGACACATATGAGAAAAAGAATGAATGGAAAAAAGCTGCAGGTCAAAAATTAACCTATAAAAATTTAGCTAAAAGGATATATGAATTCAAAACTCCTAAAGGGTATATCCAAGAAGAATTTATTCAAGAATCTCTAAATTATTATTCAAAATTATCTAAGATTCCTATTGAATAAAAAAATAGGAAGTGGCATTTATTATTTGGTCTTTAATAGCCACTCTGGATCAAATTCACCAATATAACCATAAGCTAACAATTTTTTACCTGTGTAAAAAGCGTTAATTACTCCTGTTTCTTGGATGATTATTTCTTTGTTGTTAGGATTAACTGTTTTAAGGTGAGCTTTAAGTTCTTCAGCTGCTTCTGGCCATCTTGAGTGAGCTACAAATAAAGTGTTGTTATCTTCTTCCATATTTTTTAGTGCTTCTTCACCAAATTTTTTCATTTGATGAAGAATTAATTCATCATTAGCTTTGATATTTCCATAGACATGAATTTCATCATCCTCAAAACCCAAAACAGGTTTGAATTTTAGAAAATCAGCAAAGAATTTCTTTGTTTTTGATAATCGACCGGTTCGCACAAGATTATCTAGCTGGTTAATTATACCAGCATATTTAGCTTTAGCAGTCCATTTTTCCACTTTTTTACAAATTTCTTCTTTTGAATGTCCTGCAGCAGCCAATCGCGCTGCTTCTATTACAACAACACCTACACCTACGCTATTTACACCAGCATGATATACACTAATATCTTTATCTTGCATGTGCTGTTTGGCTACCATAATAGCTGTACTATAAACACCGGATAATTTGTTTGATATAAAAATTGCTATAATCGAATCAGCTATTTCAAGAGCTCGATTAAATGTCTTCATGAATAAACCTGGACTAGCAATAGCTGTTGAAGGTACTTCTTTTTCAGCTAATTTATAAAATTCCTCCCAGGTAAGACCTTTTTCAATTCCTTCTGATTTATATGACTTATCTTCAAAATTCATTATAACAGGAACTATAGAAATATTAAGCGATTCTTCTAAATCTGGAGGAATATCTCCTGATGCATCAGTTACAATTGCTACTTTTTGTTTTGCCATGCTCAATCTCTCTTTTTTTGATTATTATTTTGATGTTCTATGCTTTTATTATTTTTTTTGTTTGCTTTTCTTTACTAAATAATTAAGAAAATTTCAAAGATAAAAATTATATTTCTTATAGTTAATTTTAAATTGATGTGATAATCCCCTTATCATTTGATTACAAATTCCATTGTATATTTGATAACTAGTAAACAAATCTGTATACATTTGGAGGGTATTTAATGAGCACCTATGATAAAATAGTCCCACCTAAAAATGGTAAAAAAATTACTAAAGATAAAAATGGAAAATTAATTGTGCCTGATAATCCAATTATTCCCTACATTGCTGGTGATGGTATTGGTCCAGAAATTATGAATGCTATGATTGCTGTTGTAGATGCTGCAGTTGAGAAAGCATATCAAGGGAAGAAAGAAATTGCATGGTTTGAAATTTATGCAGGAGAGAAAGCACGTGAAGTTTATGCTGCAGATAAATCTGATGAAGATTTAAAGAAAATGGATCCTAAAGATTTACGTAATTTATTTCTTCCAAAAGATACCTTAAAAGCTATTGTTGATCATATTGTAGCGATAAAAGGACCATTAACAACACCTGTTGGTGGAGGATTTCGGAGTCTTAATGTAGCAATTAGACAAATATTAGATCTCTATGCTTGTGTTCGACCAGCTAAGCATATTAAAGGAGTACCAGCTCCTGTGAAAGAACCTGAAAAAGTAAACATGGTCATTTTCCGTGAAAATATTGAGGATGTATATAGTGGCATTGAATTTGAACCTGAATCTGATGATGCCAAAAAATTAATTAAATTCATCAATAAAGAATTCAATCATAATATAATTTTAGAATCTGGTATAGGTATTAAACCGATTTCTTGGGCAAATACTTCTCGATTAGTTCGCATGGCTATTAATTATGCTCTAGATAAAGGATTCAAATCTGTTACTTTAGTTCACAAAGGAAATATTATGAAATCTACTGAAGGAAGGTTCAAAGATTGGGG
>JAEOUJ010000345.1 GCA_016839405.1 Candidatus Gerdarchaeota archaeon
ACATGATGCTAATACATTAATTAAAATAAAACGTGTTATAAAAGCATATGAACAAGAAAGAACAAAAGATCTAACCAAAATGCATGATTTACAATATTCAAGTTTTGATAAATATGAAGATGAATGGACAGATGTTCTTGAGGATTGGGGAAAGAAAGAGGTAGAAAGAGTAGAAGAAGAAGAAAAAAGAAAAGTAAAAGAAAAGAAAATTAAAGAAGAAACAAAGAAAAAATCAAAGGAAAAGAAAAAAACTGAACAAAAAGAAAAAGAAAAAATAGATGAAGAGGATAAAAAACAAGTTTCCTTAGACCAATTTTTTAAATGATTTTTTGAAATGAATTAAGCATTGGATTTTTTCAACTATTGATATAATTAGCTGTTTAAATAAATAATCTACTAGAAAACTTTAGGAATGCATATTAAACTAGGATTGCACTAAAGTTGAAATCAAATTTGAATAATTCCCATATAAGTTATACTAGTTTTTGGCAAAAGATGGGAGAAAATTTTCCATATTCACAATATCGTGATGAACAATTATTGATTATTAACAGAATCCTAGAGACATCAAATAGAATCATTATGATTGATGCGGAAACCGGAAGTGGAAAAACAGCAGCTGTATTATCAGCTGTATTAAGTAAAAAATCAACTAAAGAGCGAATATTAATTTTCACAAAAATGTTAGGACAAATGAATGCATGGTTTAGAGAACTTGGATTAATTAATGATTTTCATAGGAAGCTTAACCATGAAATACATAATTTGATACCATTGGTTGCAAAATATAGGTTATGTCCACCAGTAAAACCTAATATAAAAAAGCAATTTGCTCAAGTTGGTTGTAAATTATTTAATTGTGATTTTGATAAAGCATATTATTATACACAGAATGAATATGGAGAATTAATTCCAAAAAGGATAATTCAAGAAATAACTGATAGAATTAAAGAGGGAATTTCATTACCAGAAATTCTATTTATATTCGAATCAAAAGCAAATAACTATGGATGCCCCTATAAAATATTAAGATCTGCATTACAATATGCTGAATTTGTAATTGCACCTTATCCTTTTTTACTTAACAGTCAACAGAGAGATATACTATTTTCATCTATGAATTTAGATCTAGCAAATACAACTATTATAATTGACGAGGCACATAATTTAGCTAAAAGTACTTTTGATACTTTATCCTATAGAACGTTACATCAAGCAATAGAAGAATTAGGTAATCATAAAGTTCTAGAGGAATTGCTAACATATAAAGAAAAACCAGGACTTCATTCAATTTCATTTACAGAAAATGAGCTAAATAGCTTGCAAAATCAAGGGAAAAAATATGTTATTGAGCTAAACAAAAAAGGTTCTCGAGAAATAAGTAATGCTTTATTGGTACATAATTTTTTACTGAATTTAGAATCTTGTTTTTTAACAGCTGATAAAAAATTTAATCTATATTTAAAAGACCCTAGAACAATATTAAATCCGTTAAAGCTTGCTAAACAACTAATCCTTTTATCAGGAACTTTCAGACCCTTAAATAATTTTGCTGATTTTTTAGGGATAAAAAAAGCAGCTAAATTTAATGTTTTATCAGAAACATTAGGAAAAAATAGAATTGTTATTACAACAAGTGATGAAAACTTATCAATGAAATACCAAGAAAGATCACCTGAAAGATATCTATATTACAGTCAAATAATTAAAAAATTAGCAGATATTATTCCAGGTCATACATTAGTTTTTACACCAAATTATGAAATTTCGACTGTTTTAGCAAATCAATTAGAAACAACATATTTTGAGAAACCACATCAACCATTTGAAAAACTAAAGGATTCTTTAATCAATAGTAAAAGAAAAGAAATTTTAATTGCACCTGCTCGTGGTAAAATTTCAGAAGGAGTTGAATTTGTAAAAAATAATCGTTCAATAATTTCAGCTGTGATTATTGCAGGATTGCCTTATCCACCTCCATCTAAATCATTGAACACAATAATTAAAGAATACAGCAAATTTTGGGGCGAATTACAAGCAACAAATTATATGACTTATCTACAAGCTATTGTATCTATGAGACAAGCTCTTGGACGCATGATAAGGTCTGAATATGATGTCGGCGCTTGGATTATATTAGATAATAGAATATCCTATATGGATATTTTTCCTCGAGCAATTAATTGTAAAAAAACAGAACAAATGATAAAACGTTTGAAATTTTTCTATTCAAAACATGGCTTACTGGTTTCATGATTTTTTGTCGAATTTCTATATAAAATTTAGAGCTTTTAAAACAAAATTCCTCAAGTAATTAATCGAATTAGTAGTAGATTCTCTGAGGAATGAACATGAAGAAAAAAGCAATTGGGATTATAATTCTCTATCTTACAATGATGCTTATTTACCCAATGGGTAAGATTGCTCAAGAAACTAAGAGTATACCATTGGAAGATGTTCAAATTATAATTGACAATCCACAAACAAATTCTGAATTTAGAAATTCACTTAATATTGTAGTTAAAGCAGAGAATAATTTGAATAATAAATTGATTTTTCAAACTATGGATTTCACTTCCCCATCTTATACAAACCTTTCATTATCAGAAAATAATCCCATTGTAGAAGGAACAGAAGTTACTTTAACAAGTCATACAATATCAGCCGGGCATAATGTTAGTTCAGGTGTAGTTGACTTTAGAGATTTGATAATAAGAAAAATTGATGATGATTCCAACTTAGGAGTAATCTATTCTAATAAATTTGCAATTGAGATTACAATAACCCAAGAAATAACAATACAGGGATTTATTGTAGATATTACACCTACAATTAGAGAAGATATAAATTTCTATATAAGAAACACCTTAACTGGTCCAAATCTTAGAAGTGGAGTAATTTCAGGGAATGTTGCTAATAGTGCTTATATAACAAATCAATTATTATATGTACTTTTTTCCTATTGCGGAGGTATTTCTCCATTAACATTAACAAACGGGAATTCTTACTATTTTATTTTAGTACCAACAATATCTACATCCGAAACTTTCTTTGAATTACAAGAATCATCAGATATACCAAACAATGTTGAAATTTATGAATGGTATAA
>JAEOUJ010000464.1 GCA_016839405.1 Candidatus Gerdarchaeota archaeon
AATTTTGTTATAGTTGTTTACAATGGCAGAAAAAGGATTTGAACCTTTAACGAGCCAGCTTGGAATCCCTGGAACGTCCTATAGAATACAATTAGGGCTTATTAATGGGAAATGGGCCTCTCGTTTACTAAAGGGTACAGATGTTATTGATTCTTATGTATATAAAGATGAAGATTTAGGAGAATCAGGATTTCCAAATCAAAACCTTATTGTAGGATGGGTAATCAGAACTGTGGCGATACCAAATATCAACCCACACCAAATTATGAAGACAGTTCAAGCTCTGGTAAAACAAGCTCTAGAGAAAAAAGACCAACGTAAAGCTGTTGCACCACTTTCGGAAACTAAACAAGTTGAATTAGAAAAAGTACCAGATAGTGCATTAAAACGACCACAAACTGTTGGATGGGTTAAAGAAGAAGATTATAAATCAGCTGAAGAATTAGAGGACGAGAAGCGACAGGCATTCAAAGAAAGAATGAAAGTAATAAAAGGAGAAAAAACTCATGAGTCAAGTACTAGTGTATCCACTACTTTAAAAACAACGAGAGAATTACCAACAATTCCCAGAGGTGAACCTGTAGCAAGATCAGAGTTTTGTCCTCATTGTGGAAAAGATTTAGATTGGAAATATTGTCCTTATTGTGGTGGAAAACTTCCACATTAAACTTAAAGTATAACGATTTTCTTTTTCTCTAAATGTTAATTTAAAACATTTATTTTAAGGCAGAGAATTTTTTTTGAAATAAATTAATCCAACTCAATAATTAAATTAACATAATTCAAGATTAAAAATATATAATATTTAAAAAATAAAAAAATAATTTAATAAAAGTCAGAAATTGATTCCGTAGGTTATTTTGGTTGACAATGGAGTTTCATATTTTATTTTAACATCTATTACCGCTACTTTGCCAGAGTTTTTTGCTCTTTCAAGAGCGTCTTTAATATTGTTTGGATCAGTTACAATCTCGCCATAGCAACCAAAAGATTTAGCACATTGAGCAAAATTAAAATCTGGGAAATCTACATCAATATAACTTTGATTAAAGGCATATTGTTGAATAGTTTTTATCATACCCCATGCACTGTTATTTGCAACAACATATATCAAATTTTTTAAATTTAGTCTCACAGCCGTTTCTAAATCCTGAATATTTATCATAAAGCTTCCATCTCCAGATATAGAAACTATTTGCTTGTTTGGTTTCGCTAATTTCGCTCCAATTCCATAAGGGACTGAAGTACCTAAATGACCCATCCCAGTTGACTGGAGTGTTGAAAGTGGATTCCTTTGTTTGTAAAGATTTATTTGTTCAAACGCAGAAACAGTTATATTTCCACCGTCCAAAATTAAAATCGCATCTTCATCAATAAATTCCAAGACCTCTTTAACCATTCTTTCTGCTGTAATAGAAGATGTTTCTTTTGAAATACTTGCCTGAAGAAATGAAAATAATTGTTGCGATTGTTTTTTCAATTTTTCTAACCATCTTCTTGATTCAACTTTCTCTATCTTTTTAACTTCTTTCAACATCTTATTTAGAAAAGATTTACAATCACCTACAATTCCAAGAGAGACAGGCTTAGTTCGACCAATCATAGCGGGATCAATATCTACCTGTATTAATTGTTGAGAATTCTTCCAAGTAGGTTCTTCTCCGTAACCCATTACATATGAAAATTTACATCCAAGGCTTAAAACCACATCTGATTTATTAGCTGCAGATTGGATCGCTCCAACTGTGGCTCCTAAATGACAATTTGATTTATTTGAAATGGTACCAATTCCTGAAATTGTGGTTGCTACGGGAATTTGAAGATATTCTGCAAATTCCTGTAATTCTTTCCATGCTTCTGCTCGAGCAACGCCACCACCTGAGATTATCAATGGTTTCTCTGCATTAATTAGCATCTTTAACGATTCTTGAATTAATTCATCACTAATTGAAGGTTTTTCGATTGCCCTATATCGATTTTTTTCATATATCGAAATTTCATTCTCTTCTATTTGTTCGAGAAAAGCATCTTCATAAATTTCTAATAATACAGGTCGAGGTCTACCACCAGTTGCTTCCCGAAAACATTTCCGTACAGCATCAGGGATTTCAGTTATTTTACGTACGCTCTTCTGATACTTTGTAATCGGTTTGAACAATTGAATCTGATCTAATCCCCCTTGTAGGGAAAACTTATCAGCTGTATCACTTATTACCTGTGGAATAATCGCAATTACGGGAATATTATCACTCCATGCAGCACCTACTCCCGGAACAAGATCTAATGCTCCTGGACCTACTGTTCCAAAACAAATACCTGGTTTATTTGTTACTCTTGCCCATGCATCAGCTGCATGAGCTGCTGCTTGTTCATGACGAAACATTACAGTCTCTATACCTTTTTCTCTACCCCATCTATAAATAGCATCGAAGATTGTTAATAATTGTCCTCCAGTTATTCCAAACATATACTTAACGTCTTCTTCAAGGAGGCATTTTACTAATACGTCCCCACCATTAATTTTTCCTTTTTTTTCCAAATTCTAGACCCTATTTTTATCACTAATCAAACATATAAATAATCGTATTAATAAAAT
>JAEOUJ010000046.1 GCA_016839405.1 Candidatus Gerdarchaeota archaeon
ATTTAATCAATTTCTTCGTCATTCTACTCAACTCATTCTATGAGGAACATTATTTTGATACTATAACATCTCTTTTAAAATATTTCTTAAAGATTTTAGAATTTATTTTTATTCAAATAATTTATTTGCTATAGCGGTTCTGACGGTTCTATATTTTTGTTCTAAACGAGCATCAAAGGTATTATTAATAGTAATTGTTGCATCTTCTGTTTGTAGAACAACACCACCAATTGCTGTTATTGATTCTTTACCAATTTTTAATGAACATTTATTACCACAAATTTTCGTTATAGCTTTTGCCATGGAAGTTAAATCCTTTACTTTTGTATTATCTTCTTTTCTTACTTTAACAATAAGATTACCTCCACCAAGAGCTGCACCAGCTTCAATGATTAATTCTTCAAGTACTTTTGGATAAGCTGCTTTTTTCGGAAATTCTTTTAGTTGAATTTTAGCAAGTTCAAATGTTTTTTTAATCTCTTCTTCTTTCTTTTGTAAAATTTCTCGACGAGCCTGGAGATTTAGAGAAGCAATTTGTTGTTTTTCTAATTCTTTTATTTGTTTACTTTGAATCTCAATGATATTCTGTTTTTCCACTTCAGCTACATCTTTTGCTTTTCTTAGGATTTCTTTTGTTTGATTTTTAGAATCAGTTAAAAATTTATCAGCTTCTATTTGAGCATTATTTATAATATCTTCAACCATTTGATTAATTCGTGATTCTTCACCAGACAATTTTGTTTCACACCGATAACTTTTTACAAATTGATTCAAGAAATGTTCTTTCTAATAAAAATCTTTTCACTTTATCTTCAAAATTATTTGATTTGTTTTTAGTTATCATAATTTATATTAATACAAAAAATTATGTTGTCACATTTTGTTTAATAACTAATCAATATTGAGATAATTCAAAAAATGGTGAAATGAGCTATGAAACAAGCCCCTAGAGTACAACAATTGGAATACGCTATTCGTGATATTAGCGCTGAAGCAAGAAAACTTGTTGCACAAGGAAAGGATCTTATTTGGTTGAATATAGGCGATCCAAATAAGTATGATTTTGAAACCCCACAAAATATTGTTGATGCTTTTATAAAAGCTGCTAAAGAGAACAAGAGTTTTTATTCTGAATCTCAAGGAATTGTTCCATTAAGAGAAGCAATTGTAGAAAAAGAAATGAAAATAAATGGCGCAAAAAACCTTACCATTGATGATGTTCATGTTACTGCTGGTATTTCTGAAGGTATAATGTTTTTATTTGCATCACTTTTAAATTCAGGGGATGAAGTTCTCATACCAGGACCTTCATACCCCTCATATTCATCCTTCCCAAATTTTTATGATGCAAAAGCAGTAACTTACAGAACAATTAGTGATGATAATTGGCAACCTGACGCTGATGATATGCGAAAAAAAATAACTGACAAAACAAAAGCAATTCTTGTTATTAATCCAAATAATCCTACTGGAGCGGTTTATCGAGAAAAGGTTTTGAAAAAAATAGTCGATATTGCTGGAGAATATAATTTACCTATTATTGCTGATGAAATTTATGATCGATTGACTATAGATCAAAAATTCATTGGAATGCCATCTCTTACTAAAGATGTACCATTATTCATGTTTAACGGTTTTTCAAAAGTTTATCTTATGCCCGGTTGGCGAATAGGGTATATATATCTTCAAGATCCAGAAGATAAAATCAGAGATGTCTATGAAGGTATTATTAAACTCGGTCGCTTGCGTTTATGTGTGAATACTCCAGCACAATATGGTTGTGTAGAAGCTTTAACAGGTCCACAAGATCATATTAAAGGAACTGTAGCCAAGTTAAGAAAAAGAAGAGATTTAATTTATAAACGTTTAAATGAAATTGAGGGCATTTCATCAGAAAAACCTGAAGCTGCTTTCTATGCATTTCCTAAAATAGACAATCTTGGGAAATATAAAAACGACAAAGAATTTATTCTTACGCTTCTTAAGGAAGAAGGTGTTGTTGCTGTTTTTGGTAGTGGATTTGATAAAACACATGGCAAAGATCACTTCCGATTGGTTTTTCTATCACCAGAAAAAATGATCGATGAAGCAATGAATCGACTCGAGCGATTTATGCAAACAGTTTAACTATTGGTTATTTTACCAATAGTTATATTTCTTTCAAGTAAGCCAACCTAGAAAAGCATTCAATTCTGGTTGTTGTTGTATTAACTCTTCATATTCTTCTGTTAAACGCTTTGCGACTTTTACAAAAATATCTCTTGTTAAATTAGATCCAATTTCGCGTTCAATATTTGCTTGTAGGACTTTAAATAACAATTCCATTCGTTTTGCCATTTTGTATAAGTCGCCTATGGTTGTCAACATATTTTTCAAGTTATTTCTATCAATGAGATAATCATTTTGCTCGCTAACTAAACGGGAAATTTCTTCATCTTTAATAATTAATAAAGCCATAGTATCTCTTTTTACTCGCTCAATATTATTTGAATCCAACCAATTATCTAAGTCATTAAAAATAAACTCAAAAACATCATCAATAAATTCTAATGATCTTGTGAATTGGAATGTTTTTTTATCTAGAACTAATTTCCATTGTGGTAAAATTTCCAAATATCTGTCAGAAACTAATTTCTCAATTAATTCAGTAATTTTCATATGATCTAATGAAATCTCAGTTTTGATTTCAGCGATTGATCGTTCACTTCCTATAACCGAGAGGATTTTAATAGCCTCTTTACCTGCATAACTAATAGCTTCATTATAATCATCAGAACCTACTTCTAAAGCTAAAAGTCCCTTTTTTGTTAATTCGATGACACTATTATCAGTAATTTTAAAATGTGTTTGAACCAATCCTGTTTCTTCAAAATATGCAATTATACTTTGAACTACATCTACGCTTAAATCCAGTTCCTCACTAATGGTATTTATATCATTACGACCATTAATTTGTGTTATAATTGCCCATTTCATATCATCTATTTTTTGTGGCGGTCTATCAGAATTCACTAATTGTGGAATGTGGTATGGGCTCAATGGTTTTTTAGAAATCAATTGTCTAACTTGTTCTTCAAATTCAATAAAGCATGAAGAAAATCCATTCCAATTTACAATTTCATTTTTGTATTTAATTTCGAATTCATTCACTAGAATTTTTAATTTTTCTTTAAATGAATAATCTTTACTGCTAAGGATTAATAAACCAATTACATATTGTCCTGGTTCTACCTGTAAAACAAAATCGCCACGATCTATATACTTAACAATTTCCCTGCCTTCAGATGGTTTTATTTCTTCAGCAAATGTTATTACAGCTGAAATAAATCCAGAAATTAATGTTGGTTCTAATTTAATATCCTCTCTAAAACGATGTGAAAACAATTGTACTCCTGAAACTTTATCAATCATCTGAAGTTCAAAGGGTATTGTCATTTCTATCCATTCACTTTTCCGTTTAATCTAAACTTATTGGTCCTATTTCGTCACAATCGCCACAAATAACTTGCTGAATCGTGGTTGCATATTTACGTAAAACTCTGATGGTTAATCCCATGGAATTTAATTCAAGAGAGGATCCTATTATTATGTATTCGCCAGCATTTGTAAGAATTGTAAAACCTTTTTCACCCCGAATAATCACTTCTAGCATCTCTCCGTGCTCATTCATTGATACAGCTTGCTCTCCTGTTGAGAGAATTGCTGCAGATATTGCAGCTAATAAATCTGGATCAGCTCCCTTTTTGGCAAAAAATGATATTTTCATGCCTTCTCGATTCACAACTGCTAGTGCTTCTAAATCAGTAAATTCTCCAATTTCTCGTAGAATACCATACATTTTTTCTTTAATATCGGGGCTTTCAGTCATAGTGATACTATCCTTTAGGAATAACATCTAATCAAGCTATTTTGTGTTTGAAAGTTAATATATATTACTTTATAAGAAAAAAGGAGATGAAAGTGTTATAATTAATATGCTGGAGCAATGTAAACGACTTCTTTTGCTTCATCTCCGCAGATTATACATTTTCCATCTGGCTTCTCTTCTATATCATATCTAGTTCCTCTAATATCAGCACCCGTTTCATCTTTCACTTTTTCTGCACAAGCTTTATTTCCACACCAATTAGCTCTGCAGAAACCTCGTTTTGTTTCTTGAATTTTAACGAGTTCATCATATGTTTTTGGGTAGCTCATACTATCTGCAAGAAGTGTGTCAGCGCGTGTCTGTAAGTATTTATTAATTTCTTTGAGAATTTTTTTCATCTCTTTTGAATACTCATTTAAAGCAATTACTTTCTTTTCTCCAGTATCACGACGAACAAGAACAACTTGCTTATTTTCTATGTCTCTGGGACCTAGTTCTAAACGAATCGGTACACCTCTCATTTCCCATTCATTAAACTTCCAACCAGGAGTATATCCTTCTCTACTATCTAATTCAACTTTAAATCCTTCTTTTGTAAGTTTATCTTTAATTTTTTCACTTTCATCAAGAACTTGCTTCATGGTATTCTTTTGATAAATTGGTACAATTACTACTTGGATAGGCGCTATAAAAGGTGGAATCATTAGACCTTTTTCATCACCATGCATTCCAACAATAGCTGCCACTAATCTTGTAGAAAGGCCATAACAAGTTTGATAAACATATTTATTTTTCTTATCTTTGTCTTGGTAGGTTATTTCAAAAGCTTTACTGAATCCCTGCCCTAAATTATGGGTAGTCCCTATTTGTAATGTTCGACCATCAGGTAGAGGAGAATCATAAGCAATTGAATAAACAGCTCCAGCAAAAGTGTCATGTTTTGGACGCTTCAGAATAAGGAATGACATACAACAGAGTTTATAGACTGATTCATAAATCCTCATTGATTCTTTAACTTGTTCCTCTGCTTCATCTGCTGTTGAATGACACGTATGTCCTTCTGACCATAAGAATTCTCTATCACGTAATAATGGTTTGGTTTCTTTTGTATCAAATCTTATGATATTACAAAATTGATTTACTTTTAAGGGTAAATCACCATGACTTCGAATCCATAATCGAAACATGTCATACATTATTGTTTCTGATGTTGGTCTTAGAGCTAATTTTCTTTCAAGCGGTTTATCTCCTGCATGTGTAACCCAAGCAACTTCTGGAATAAATCCTTCGAAATGTTTCGCTTCTTTCTCCAAATAATCTTCAGGAATAAATAATGGAAAGTAGGCATTTTTATGACCTGTTTTCTTCATTTCACTATCAAGTTTGGCAGTAATTGATTCCCAAATGGAATAACCATATGGCATAATAACATTTGAGCCTTTAACTGGTGATCGATTATCAACTATTTCTGCATTATCAATTACTTTGGAATACCATTGAAGAAAC
The DNA here is from genome assembly GCA_016839405.1 of Candidatus Gerdarchaeota archaeon. The sequence continues at coordinate 5,375 of JAEOUJ010000046.1, forward strand.
TGTGTTTTTCTATCAGGAAGCTTCATAGTCGATTTTTAAAATAGTTATAACTTAAATCTTTTCTTCTCTTCTAATCAAAAAATCAAATAAAAAACATGGAAACAGGTCATTTTTTATTTGTAATACCTTTTCTTCCAACAATTAAAAATGCAGTGAAACCAACCATTCGTGTTACAGGTCGTATTGCACCAATTTTTGTTGTTAAATCACGCCGAATAATTTCAAATGCTTCTATTTGATAAAAATTATTCTCAACTAATTTCTCCAGTGTTTTATCAACTTGAATATATGTTGGAACAAAAATTACTAATCTTCCTCCTCCCATCAAAGCATTCCATGCAGCTTCTATAACATCCCATGGCTGAGGTAAATCTAATATTACTGCATCTACTTCTGTTTCATCAAATCCATCTTTCGCATCTTTTATTTTAAATTCAACGATGTCATTTAATCCCAATTTAGTTAGATTTTTTATTGCCATTTTTTGATGTGATTCATTAATATCATATGAATAAACTTTGCCTGTTGGTTTAACATATTTCGCTAATGAAGCAGTTAATCCACCACTACCTGTCCCTGCTTCTATAACATGTACTCCTGAATTAATTCCTGCCAAATATATTATTTGAGCTATATCAGTTTGATAAATTACTTGTGTTGAATGATTGATTGCATCAAGGAAATCATAAGCTATAGGTTTCCATAAGTAAAAAACTTCATTTTTTGCGTTAATATAATTAGAACCAAATTCTTTGCCTATTATGTCATTTAGTTTAATTGATCCTTTATGAGTATGAAATTCCTTATCCTTTTCGATTTTAACCATCCATTTTTTTGTTGCTGATGCAGAGATTAATACAAAATCTCCCTCTTTGATTTTCAATTATTTCAAGCTCCAAGTAATAATCAAATTCATTTTATTATGTAAATAAATATTCCATTAATGTATTCAATTTAACCCAATTTAAAAGTATTAGTCTTTTAGCGAGAAAAGAAATGCTTGCATTCATCAGAAATTATTGCTCTTAGAATCTTTTCATCTGATTCTCCAACTATTGTTTTATTTCCTATAATTGTTGTTGGTAGAGAGAGAATGCCAAATTCATTTGCTAATTCTTCATTTGAATCTATATCAATTACTTTTATATCAAGAGGAAATTCTGCAGACAATTTATTAATATCTTCAAAAATAGGTGGGCATAAGCTACAATTGTCACTAGAAAATAATAGAATAGGTAAGTTCTTCTCATCGAAGACACTATTCAATTTAATATGTTTTTTATTTGGAATGCCAAACTCCTCTCGCCAATTAGCTAACATATTAGCTATCATTGAGAAAATATCAACTACATTTTGACCAGTTTTCGCACTTGCAAAGACAATACCATTAAATTCCTTTCGTATTTCTGATTGGGAAATCCGATCTGAAATATTATCCATGTTATAGTTCAAATCAATTTTATTAAAAAGAACTATTTTTGGAATTCGTCTATTTATCACTTGTTCTAATTTTTCATTCCATAGTGTTAAGCTCGATATTGTTTCAGGATCCGTCACATCCGTAACAAAAATCGCTGCATCCGCTTCAATTAAATATCTAAAAGCAAATTTTTTGAAAGCTTCTTGACCACCTACATCCCAAATGGATAGCCCAACTTTCTTTTCAGCAAGTGTAATATATCTTGTATAAATATTGAATCCTAATGTTGCGGTATAACTATCTTTGAATTGATTATGAACATACCTTTGAATTATGCTTGTTTTACCAACACCCGGGTTACCAAGAATAACTATCTTTCTGCAATCTACTGATCCCAGCAAATTATACCACCTTTATTAGTTTCTTTAACAAGTAATAAACCTTGATTTAATAGTACTACTATCTTTTAAATGCCTAAAATGTCTTTGTATTGGTGCATGCAATTTCAAAAAAATCAATGAATTATTTTTCTATTATTTTGATTCGAGCTCTTTTTCCGCAAAAATCACAATAATAAATAATTTTAGTTGGTTTACGCGATTTAATTCTAACATGAGTAGATATTCCTGGGTAAAGGAATTTCTTGCAATTATGACAAAATCTCATGCGCCATTTATCTGGTAACCTAATCCTCGCTTTCATAGTAATTTTTCGTGCAAGTTCACCATATCTTAATGCTAAATTAGGTTCTTGAGAATAAATCTTATCAGCTCTTGATAATAAAATATCTACTCGTTCATAAGCGATATTTTTAATTTTTTTCTGATCATCACGGCGCCGATAAGACAAAAATATAACAATCCACAATATTTTATCTTATCTTTAATCCTATTGATTTAATAATTTTTTATAAATTAGCTAACAAAATGTAAAGCAAACGAAAGATTAAAAATCTCAAATATTCTGATTCGACTTATTCTGTAGATAATTATTATTAGTTAGGGATAAATATAAATAGAGTTAGCTATCCCAACTTCCTACTGAAAACAATCTATTAGATAAATTGGTAGGTATGTAAAACATGCCAACGGTATACGATGTTCCCGCTGAGGACTTAATAAATGCTATTGCAGCTGAATTAAAAAAAGGTAATAAAATCACTCCTCCAGAATGGGCAAACTATGTTAAAACTGGATCCTTTAAGCAACAGGCACCGCACAATCCTGATTGGTGGTACGTACGATGTGCCTCATTATTAAGAAAGATCTATATTAAAGGACCAATTGGCACTTCCCATTTACGAAAAGAATATGGTGGATTAAAACATGGAAGAAGCACACCAGAACGTTTTCGACGTGCGAGTGGTGCTATTATTCGAAAAGCTTTACAACAATTAGAAGCAGAGGGATTAATAGCTCCATCAAAGAAAGGACGAAACATCTCTCCAAAGGGACGTTCATTTCTTGATAAGCTTTCAACTAGTATAATTAAAGAAAAATATCCTGAACTCAAAAAATATTAGATTGAGAAGA
>JAEOUJ010000346.1 GCA_016839405.1 Candidatus Gerdarchaeota archaeon
TAAATAAAGTAAATACATATCTTCACCATACTCTAACCACCTTTGTTGAGTTGCCCGGTAAAATGTATTATAAACATCTTCTGTACATATAACTCCTTTCAATAAATAACTTGTAACTCCATTAACTTCTTCTATAAAATAAGTAACGTTTATTTCATCACCTTTTGATAATGAATAAGCAACAACATGCCCCCAACCCATCTGATCCAGATCAGGTGGTTCTGGATTTTCAATATCATACCACCATATTGAATTATTAATGAAAATATCCCCTTGGTAAATTTCAGTAGTATTTTTCTTCAATCCATTTACAGGACCAAAAACTGCTCCCAGAGTAATAAAAAGAATACTAAAAGTAATCAAATAACTGCGAATTTCCTTTAGATAGTATTTCCAACCACCGGGTCTAGTTCCTGCTTTGTAAGGTATAATAAATTTATCACCTTGAAGAACAGCCCATGCTAAAGTAATTGAAATAATTACTACAACCAGTAAAACAACTGAAAAAGTTAGTGCTTTTGCTGGAGAAAAGTAAAAATCAAATTGATAAGCTTGATTACCAAAAAATATTGCCGGAGATTGTCTTGAATCTCGATAAATGTCAAAGACAATTAGAGATTTAATGTAATAACCAATTGTTAAATTATTAAGCGTTTGAGAGAAACTTGCTAAAACAAATTCCCATATAAAAACAAAAAATAATCCAAACCATAGTGGATTTTTAAATAATAAACCTATGAACATGAATAATGCTCCATAAACAGCCGAAGAAACAAATGCGGTTAACAAAAACCACAATGCCATATCATAATACCAAAACATGTTAAAGGTAGTTATAGTGAATTCTCCAACAACTCCAAATGCAATATAATTAAGAAATGTTACTAGAATTACAAATATTGGTACTATTGATAGGTAACTAAGATACTTAACAATAATCAATTCAAATCTATTAATTGGTCTTACAGTAAGATAAGTAATTGATCGATCGCCCATTTCATCACTAAACATCATAGAGGCAATATACATAGTAAATAATGGAATTATTATACCAAAATATCCTAGAAACATAATATCTGAATATAATGACATATAGTTTTCAGCTGAAATGTTATCTGAAACTATTGCAACAATTGGTCCAGCGAATATTGGTAATAACATTAAAATATTAAATATCCATGTTTTACCATCTTTAAGTAGATTTGTGTATAATTTACTCATATATAGCCGATAGAGTGATCCAAATCTGTTTTTCCAACCAGGTTTTTTATTATAATGAGTTAGTTTTTCATATTGTTCCATCATCTCTTTTCTACCTTCCTTTTGTCAAATATTCAAATACTGCTTCTAATCCTGCATCTACACTGGTCATTTCATGAATATCAATTTTAGATTCAATGGCAAGCTCAGGTATTAAACAATAAAATGCATCTGGATCAGCTGTTCTAATACTAATATATTCACTATTAAGTTGGTCCAATTCAACATTTAGAATAAAATCATAATCCAATAATTGAATAGCTAATTTTTTACGATCATTTGTTCTGATTTTTATTGTGTGAGGATATTTATCAATAAGATCACGAATTTCTGTAATATTACCTTGTGCAATTGCTCTTCCCGCATAAATTAAAAGTATATTAGATGTTACTCTTTCTACTTCATGAAGAATATGACTTGATATTAGAATATCTTTACCATATGTTCTTCCTAAAGTTTGAATTAACACAACTAGCTCTCTTCGTACAATTGGATCAGTAGATTGCAAAGGTTCATCAAGGAATAAAATATCTGGATCATGAACAATTGCTTGAGCAATTTTGATTCTTTGTCGCATTCCTTTGGAATATCCTTTAATCGGACGATCCATACTTTCTGTTAACCCTACTAATTCAATTGCTTCTAATGCTGCATTATTAGCTGTTTCTCGTGGAATACCATTTAATCTAGCTAATTCTCTTACAAATTGTCTTCCAGTCATCCATTCAAAGAGTTTTTCTTGTTCTGGGCAAAAACCAAATCGTTTTAAAATTTCAGGATTATTCCAAACTTCATTACCTTCAACAAATATCTCACCTGAACTTTGACGTATTTGAGCTGTAGCAATATTAAGAAATGTTGATTTACCTGCTCCATTTGGCCCTAATAGACCAACAATCCCACGATCAATTTTCACAGTTACTTTATTTAAAGCCATGACTTCTTTATACCATTTATTCAAGTCATACGTCTCAATGAAATAGCTCTTCATTAATCAATTTCCTCCTTGTAGGAATTGTTTATTGTTATTAAAATGGCAATAACAGAAACAACCAACATTATTACAATTGATATTCCACCACTTATTTCTGGAGTAAATAGATCTAATTCTAGAATTGATGGTTTTCCAAACATTAAATGAGCAGCTGAACGTATTAATTGCGAAATTGATAAGTAGCTTAACCATTTAATAGCTTCTAATTCTTGTACTAAAAGTGTTGAAATAAATGATGGAAGGAACATTATTAAAACCCCAAGAATTCCAGCCAAAACACTTTGTTTACTTAAAGATGAAAACATCAACACTAAAGATCCCATAAATACTACAACAAGTAAACCTATACCAAGAGTTGACAAATATACCCATAATGTACTTACAAATTGAGCTCCAGAAACACCTGCTAGTAGAGTAAATGCTAAGATAAACACAAACCATGGAACAATTGAAGCAAAAGATGAAACCATATAAACAGACAATGCTTTACCAAAAACATAATCTAATCGTGAAATAGGTCTTGCCATATATAATGCTAGACTATTATTTTTCTTATCATTAGCAATAGTTCCCGCATTCATTGCGCAAATAAATACAATTGGGAGGAATATTAAAGGAGCAGGAAAATCTCCATAGGAGAAATTAATTACAGTATACATGGCAACATCAAGTGTACCAAAATTACCAAATAAAATTTGAGTAATACTTCCTGGAACAAAAATTGCTGTAAATATTATCATCAAAGTAAATGAAATAACCGGTAAATTGCATAAAATCAAGAGAATAATCATTCTGATTTTACGTTCAATTAATTGAACACGAAAACTATTTCCTGCAATTGACCAGATTTTATAAAATCGCCCTTTTAAAGCGCCAGTATAACGTCTATAGCTTTTATCAAAAACACTCAAAATTAATTACCTCCTATGGTCTCTGTGCTAGGTGGTTTAGTTTCAAGCAAACCATCTTCAATACTATGCACAAAAACATCTTCGAGAATAGCTTTTCTTGGATTTATAGTTCTTATTTGAACCTTAGTATCATAAGCAATTTTAACAATGGTGTGACTAATATCCTCTGCTTTATAAGGTATTTGAATTACTCTATCAACTATTGTAAATTTTAATCCAGCATCTTGTAAACCTTTTAGAAAATCATCTAATTTTCCTTTAATTGTTACATTCATTATACTTTCTTCATAATTACTTGATTCTTTTCCAGTTAATTCAGCGATATTACCTTGAGTAACTAATTTACCTCTATTGAGTATTGTTGCATAATCACAAGTAGCTTCTATATCGGGAAGTAAATGTCACGACACAATCATATTGATATTATGCTCACGATTGATTTCACGAATCAAATCAATCATATCAAGTCTCCCTTTTGGATCAAGACCATTTGTTGGTTCATCTAAGACTATTAGTTCTGGATCATGGACAAGTGATTGTGCTAATTTAAGTCTCTGAAGCATTCCAGTTGAGAATTCATCAACCTTTCGATATCTTGCTTCTCCTAATCCTACGTATTGCAATGTTTCATGAGCTCTTTGCATTGCTTCTGCTTTAGGTAAACCAGATGTTTTTGCTAATAATGAAACTTGTTTAACAGCATTGATTCCTGGGATAATTGTATAATGCTCTGGCATATAACCAATTCTTTCTCTGATTTCTCGCCATTCTTTTTTAATATCGAATCCTAAAAGTTGAGCAGATCCTTTATCAGCTTTTAAAAATCCAAGTAAAATTTTAATTAAAGTACTTTTACCAGCACCATTAGGACCTAATATAGAATTAGCACCTCTATCGATGCTAAATGAAATATCATCTAAAGCTACAACACCTTGGGATGAACCCTTTCTGCCGAATGTTTTGGAAATATTTTCAACAATAAGTATTTCCTTGCTCATAATTGACACCTAAAACTCATACATGAGTATAAGATTTTTCTGCTTAATTCTTTATATTAATTGTATAATTCTCTTTTTTAATGTAACTAAATTGTTGATTTGTATTTACTTTTATTTAAAAGTAGTTCATTAATTATGAAATTTCTTTTAATTAATTTTTACAGATTTATTCTAAAGAATTATCAATGACATCATTTTGTGATTTATGATAGTTATTGACTTGACTCCTATATCTTTGAATCTCATTTGCTATTTTATAACTGATTAGTGGGTATAATACAATTCATAAAAGAATGCTATAAAAAGTAAAATCAGGATATCTAGAAACATGAATGTGAAAATAAATATCAATACCAGATGCAAAGGAATATATTTTTTAATTACTATTGATAAAATACATAATTATCATAAATTCAACAAATAGATCATATGTTCGATTATATAATCAAACTTTTATAGGTAATCAATATATTGAATAAAAAACAATAATTTTTGTCGAGATAAAGCAATTAAAATAATAATAAATTGATTAAAAATTGTTTTAATATTAATTTAAAAAGAATTAAGTATTGATTCACCGAATATTATATTAATTTCAAATGGTTTGATTATACTAATGCGTGTAAATGAAAATAAAAAGGATAAAAGCTTTTCTTACAATAAATCTCAAGAAAAAATTCTGAGCTTATTTGAGGATATGGATGTAATAAAATTAACTGCATCATTTTCTGGATTACTAAATGTAAGAATTACTTTATTAGATAAAAATTCAGAAATAATTTACACGTCAAATAATTCCGAAGAAATAATTGGCTATTCATTTGAAGATTTTAAATTACTTGCAACATTTGGATTTATTCATCCAGATGATAGAGATAAAGTAATTGCTAATTTTAATCAATTTAATAGTGATGGTTACTCATCTTCTATTATATATAGGATTTTCAAACCTAGCGGAGAAATGCGTTGGATTAGAGGAAAAGCTCAAAAATTTGTTGATAAAGAAATCAATAAACAAATTGGTACAATAATTATGGAATTTGATATTACGGAGGAAATCAATTTAATTCATGATTTACCTCTTTCTGAAGAGTCCCAGTATAAAACTTTTATAGAATTAATTAAAGTTCCAATATTATATATGAGAAATAACGCTATTGTTTGGGCAACTAAAGTTTGGGAGAAATTTTTTGGTTATAAATTAAATGA
>JAEOUJ010000347.1 GCA_016839405.1 Candidatus Gerdarchaeota archaeon
TTCATCAAAATCCCCAGCTGGATTTTTACATACATTTACATAAAAATACAACTATTTAACATTTTCCAAATTGACCTATTAATCCAATCTTTAGTAATAATTGCTCTTTTGTGAATTTTTATTTCATTTCTATTTGATTTTGATATTTTTCTTTTGTTCTTTTAGAATAAACAACTAAAATTACTGAAATTATAATTGCAGAACCCGCTAAAGTGACTCCTAAGGTTATTAATAGAATCTTTCCAATATTACTAAAAAATGGAAATGGATCTCCAGGGAATAAATGAATTGGTAATTCAGGGTTAGTTACATCAACAATATAGAGAGGTCTTCTTCCTTGTAATTCACCACTCTGTGTACTTAATAGATATGCAAAATTATTATCTACTACTATTGCTTCAAAAAAGGTAGAATATTCTGTATTATATTGACCAATTAATTGAGTTGTTGGTAAAAGTGATATGTCAATGATATCAAATGAAGAAGAATTTGCTAAATAAACAAAGTTATTTTCAATACATAAACCTCCAAAATAATAGGAGGAATAATCATATTTTGTTATAAAAATTGGATTTAATGGATTCATTATATCAAATATAGATAGTCCTTTGTATTCCTCATATATGAAAATATATTCATCTGTTACATCAAAAGCTGGAAAATGACTAGATTCATTTATTATTACCTCTCCTATTTTTACTATATTTGAATAATCAGTTATATTTAGTATTGTAATTCCTTTCTCTTCTTCTAATAAATATGAATGATTTTCTTGTAAAACTAGATCAACAAAATTAGAGCTTGTATTAAAGTAACTACCAATTGGGGAAAGTGGTAGGAAATTTGTAAAATCATAGATTGTAAAATTATTATCACTTATAGCAAAGATATTCCAACCATCAACTGCAAAATTATTGAGTCTATTACCAGATAATGTATAATTTTCTTTTATTGTTATATCAGCTAAATTTGAGCAATCTAGAATAGTTATTGTATTTGTATCTTGACTATAAAAGAAAATATAATCATCCTGTACTATCAAATTACTATAATCTGGATGAAATCCCCAAGTAAAATCAAAAAAACCAACTATTTCTGGTTTATTCTTATTACTAACATTAAATATATCTAAACCATGATAATCTTCAATAATATACACTAATGTATCATTGACGAAAAGAGAAACTCCGCTAGTAATTGTTTTATTAAATTCTAACTGAGCATCAGTTTGATGTATACCATATATAGAAATTATTTTCGCAAAAGATAATGGAACAATCATAAGTATTGAAATTATTACAATAGAATGAAAAATTAAAGATAATCTATTTTTACTAAATTTCATTTTCTCCCAACCTAAAATACATTATTTTAATTGTATGTTATTTTTTTCTGAAAAAGTTTTCTTTCATGTTAAAATTAAATGAATATATTTTTACTCGAGCAAATCTTAAATTAATGAAAAATAATCAATTAAAAGAGGGATTTCTAATGAAACTTTATGAGCATGAAGCAAAAAAAATATTCAGGCAAAATGGCATAACAATTCCAAAACAATATGGTATAATTAAATCAATAGATAAGATAGAGCAATTGCAGCTACAATTTCCATCAATGGTTAAAGCTTCAGTTCTTGTTGGAGGTAGAGGGAAAGCTGGTGGCGTTAAAAAAGCAAGAAATTTGGATGAAGCTAATAGATTTGCATCTGATTTACTTAAATTAGTAATAAAAGATTATCCTGTTGAGATTGTTTTTTTTGAAGAAGCAGTTGAAGAAATTAAAGCAATTTATCTTGGAGTTACAATGGAACCTAAATCATTTAATAATATGATAATTGCAAGTCCTTTTGGGGGAGTTGATATAGAAGAAGTAGCAACTAAACAACCTGAATTAATTTTTAAACAGGAACTACAAAACAATGAGAAAGAATTACCTAAGATAATTTCAGAAGAATTAGCAGATAAATTAAATCAAAAATTAAAATTAAAGGATGATTTAAAAAATAAATTAGTGCAAATAATCATTAATCTCTATAATCTTTATCAAAAAATTGATGCACGATTATGTGAAATTAATCCACTAATTATAACAGATGATGATATAGTAGCAGCTGATGCTAAAATTGTTCTAGATGATAATGGCTTATATCGTCAAGGAAAACTTCTTGAAAGTATTGACATGACTCATAAAAGGCATGATGTAGCTGAACCAACACCTAATGAAATAAGATCTTATGAGAATGAATTTCCATATGTAGATTTATTGCCATATAATCCTTCAAAAGATAAAGAAAAATTATATGTGGGTTTGGTTCCTGGTGGTGCTGGTTATGGGATTTTATCTATTGATGAGGTTGCTAATATTGGCAATCAATTTTTTGATGGAAAAGTTATTCCAATTAATTTTATGGATAGTGGAGGAGGTCCACCAATAGATGGAGTCGCTGAAATGTTTCACTTGTTAATGGATTATACACTTGTTGATATGATTATAACTTCTAGATTTGGTGGAATTTCAAGCTGTGATATTTTTATTAGAGGATTGGTTCTAGCATTCAGAGAGAGATATAAGAAAAAGCAAAGAATCATACCCGTGATTGGTAGAATGGTTGGAACAGATTTACCTTCTGCAAAGAAATATCTCGAGCAAGCTATCCAAGAAACACCAGACGCTCTAAAGCTTATGAGTATTGAGGTTGGAAATGAACGGATTATGGCAGATGTTATAAAAGATGCACTGACTAAAGGATTTGAACTACGTGAGGAGGGATTGATATGAAACGAGTGCTAGTCGATCAAGGAATGCTATATTATTTAATAGAACAATTAAAACCTGATTTAGCTAACCATATTAAAAAAACCAATGAAATTGATACTGTCATTATTGGATTAGGAAGACAAGGGATGAAACATGCTGGATTAATGAAGGATTTTGGTACAAAAATAACAGCAGGGATTTCAGTGGGTAGAGGAGGAACAAGAGTTCATGAAATCATCCCAGTTTATGAAACAATTGCAGAATGCTTGAAAGAACACCCAAACATAGCTATAGCAAGTATTTGGAAACATTATTCTGCAGTAAAGGATACCGCTATAGAGGTAATTGAGGCAGGAATTCCTATTGTAGTTTTAATAAGTGAATTTATTCCTTTAAAAGATGTTAGGGATATAATAATAGCAGCAAGAAAACACAAAACAATACTTTTTGGAGGAAATACTCCAGGAATCATCTTTCCACCTGAAGGAATAAAGGTTGGAATGTTACCTGATATTTTTTATCCAGAAGAAAAAAATTCAACAGAATTTGGACCAAAAGGTGTTACAATTATCTCGAGAAGTGGTGCTATATTATATCATATGTCAGATGCATTAGCTAGTGTTGGAATTGCACAAAACGCTGTTCTAGGTGTAGGTGGTGATGGTGCAATTGGGACACGTTTCATTGATATTGTTCCTTTGATTCAAAAATATCAAAATACAGACTTAATCGTAATAGCAGGTGAAATAGGTGGATGTCAAGAAGAAATTCTAGCTGAAGATATCACAAAACATCCTGAGAAATATCCAAAACCAATGGTTGCAATGATCTCTGGTGCTAATGCTCCTGAAGGAAAAACTATGGGGCATGCCGGTGCTATTGTTACTCCGGAGCAAGAATATGGTACTTTTAAATCTAAAAAAGCTGCTTTTGAAAAAGCTGGAATTCCAGTTGTTAATGGGCAATTTGGTTTAATTGAAGAAGCTAGAAGGATATTAAATAATAAACAATATTTCCCAATTGAAAGCTATAAAGAGAAAATGCGTTTAACTTGGGAAGAACCACCTCAAAAACCTGAATGGGCAACACTGATAACGAAAATTGAGCCAAATAATATTATAATATCGGGTGTTCCATTACAAGATATTATTAGGGATAAATCTCTTTTAGAAACAACCTACTTACTACTTAAAGGAAAATTTCCTTCAAAAGATGAATTAATTAACCTTGAGAAAATTGCTCTTAATGCTGTTAAACTACCAATTCCAAAAATTAAACCAATCAAAGATGAGGATATAGCTAAAACAATTGTTAAATATCTGCTTCTTGATGAAGAATTATCACAATTTGCACAACAAGGTTTGAAATCATCACTTGAAATTACGACTTTCAATGTTGGACGGTTTGCTAGGTACCTTGCATCAATTTTAGGAAATGAAAAAGCACTAAATGTTTCTTCAAATAATAGTTTTAATCAGATAATTGGTCAAGCTTTACTTGGAGAATCAAAGCTTGATAAAGAAAAAACAGAATTACTTGAAGCTATGATAGTTGCTAGTGTTGATCATGGAGTAACACCTCCTTCTACACAATCAACGATAATTGCTGCATCGGTAAGAGCACCTTATGAAGTAGCAATTGCTCAAGGTGTTGGTGCAATTACTGATGTGCATGGAGGAGCTGGCACAAAAGCCACTCAATTTTTCAAAATTTGTGTAAAAACTGCTCATGAGCAAAAAATTTCTTTGATGGATGCTACTCAAAAAATAATTACTGATTATATTCAAAAAGGTTTGAGAATTCAAGGTTTAGGACATAGAATACACACAAATGATCCAAGAAGAGATGTTTTATGGGACAAAGCTAAAAAAGCTGGCGTTGTTGGTAATTGTATTGATATTTCTAAAGAAATTACAGAGATTTTCAAACAAGTTAGAGGAATAACTTTACCAATAAATGTTGATGGAGTAATTGGAGCAATAATTGCTGAATTAGATGTTAATCCAATCATTTCAAAAGCAGTTTTCATATATGGTAGAATGATTGGTTTATCCGCTCATTATTATGAAGAGATAATTTCCCAACCAGAAATGCGTAGAATTAATTTTAATGAAGCAGTATACAAAGGAAAATAAAAATGGATTAATTTTCCTTTAATTTTTCTAAAGAAAATTTAGCTTTCTTATGATATCTTTTAGTTCTATCATGAGCTAGTAATTTTTCATAAAATTCTTTAGCTTTCTCTACATTTCCATTTTCTTGATAAATTATGCCTAAATAATGTAAAGCATCAATATAATAGATTTCGTATTGTCCCTTTGGATTTACATTTTCTATTACAAAATTAAAATTAGTTAGAGCTTGCTCTTTATCCTTAAAGTATCTGAAATTAAAATAACCAGACCAAATATGACCAATAATACTGTTAGGCTCTTTTTCTAAAAATTCCTTCATTCATTCTTTACATTTATCAAAACTAATCCAACGATTAATCATTGCATCACCGAATTTTGATAGTTTCTTAAATTCATCTGTCCATCTAAAGACCTTATAATTTGGATCAATCACAATTGATTTTGGTTCAAAATCTAGCATATATTCAAAATTAGTTATTTTGTTTTCGCTTAGAATTTCTTTTGTTATTTTATGTTCTCCATTGACTATTTCTATTTCAATTTTTGTTTTATATATCTCCCTTATTTGTTTCAATGTACCACTGATTTTGTATTGATCTTTATCTATAGATTCTATTTTGTATTCCAACCTAAATTCTGGCGCACCAGTTCGAAAGAACCACTGATCAAAAAACCATTTCAAATCTTGTCCACTTGAATATTCAAACTCTTTCTGTAACTCTTCAAGTTTCATAAAAGTATGAGCATATTTCTCTATTGCAGATTGAAATCCTTTATAGAATGCATTATTTCCAATTACATCTCGTAGCATTAATAACACAAAGAAACCCTTTGTATTTGATAACAAATGTAGATCCATAGCTCTTCCCCAATCATTGATGCCTATTTTCATATCTTTATTATCTCTATCTGCTACTGAGGCAAAGTAATAGTAAGCTGCTTGAAAATAATCTAATGCACCATATATGAGAAATTTTCTCATAATTTCTTCTCCATAAAATTTCTCTAAACATAAAGCATAGGCAATATTTGCCAAACCTTCACTAAGAAAAATTAAATCACCAATCACCCAATTTCCCCACCACAAATGCCCTATTTCATGTGCAAATATAGGAATATTAACATAATTTTCATTTAATGAATTATCAGGATAGAAATTCATGCCTTGTTCACTCATTCCACCAGTTCTACCAGCAATTTCAGCAGGAATTTCTACAATTGAATAATTCTCATACGGATATATTCCAAATATTTCTTTTTTCAAGAATGAAATTATATCAATTGTTTTTTGAAGATAGAATTTTGCTTTGGTTTCATCTTCCTTTAGTATATAGGAACCAAATTTTATCCCATCAATATTTTCACTGTAATTATAATAATTAGCTGCTGCAAAGGAGTAGATATGAGGAACATCTACTTGAAAATGATAATTTATTCTGTTATCAATGAATATTCTATCTATTTCTTTTCCAGTACATGTAACAACGAAATTATCTGGTACATTGAAAGAAATTTTTCCAGTTGTTTTTGTGAATCCAATTTGCGGATACCAATTTGATACGAAACTTGCATAAGACCCTTCTTTACCAATATGTATAATTTTATACCCAAATTTTCCTGTAGAATTATAAGGAACACCATTATATCTAATTTTTAGAGCAACACTGTTTTTATCTACAATTACATCTTTTGTATTTAATTCTATACTGTCACCTATTCTTAGGAACTGAATTCTTTTATTGTTGTTATCAAAAATTTCTGTGGGTTCTAAACCTCTATTCAATTTGATATGTATAGTATCAAGATTTTTTATTAAAAGATTGAATGTTAGATATGCAAAAACATCCATTTTATTGTATTTTAAATTCAAACTAATATCTAAACTTGTTTTTACATTTTCTGCTATTTGAAAAATAGTTTTATCTATTATTTTCCAATCATTATCTTTTTTTCCTAATTGAATCTTTGAAAATTGAGGATTATGATGTATCAAATCATCTTTATGATATTCAATTACTTGAGATAAAATAATCGTAATTTCATTATTAGATTTTGAGATATCTAGAATTTTTTGATTATATTTAATGTCTTTATTTTCAATCCATTGTAAATAAGATGATTTTGTTCTTTCATATAAAATCTTATCTTCTTGATTATAATATGATAATATTTTTTTCATATCTTTTTGTTTAATTGCTTTATTTAAATCTGAAAAAATTATTCTTATATTCTCATCGCTAAGCAATATAAATCCCCTTATGATGAATTTTAATTTTGCTTAAAATAATTTAGACTAATCTTTAAAAGAAAAAGAGATAAAAACCAATTTTATCTCATTGATTTTTTATCTTCTTATTTCGCCTTAACCCAGTAATAATTACAATTGTCGATAAAGCAACAAGGATAACTAGATTAGATTTGTTTAAACCAATAAATCCAGTAGGTTTATTTGGAGGTACTAATTCTTTCCAATCTGTCAATTGATCATCATTTGTTACATTAATGCTTAGAACTTGACCTAGACCAATATCGCTTGTTTTTGTTTCTTCCCAAATTACTTCATTATCTAATACATGTTGAATTGTTAAATTGACATCTTGAGTAGCACTAGCAGCTATAGAAGCATTTACCACAATTGAAAATGCTTGATTATTGTTCTTAACATTAACTGGAATACTAGCTGCAGGAATTCTAATTGTACAAGTCCCAAGAAGCATATCTTCCACAAAACTAGCTCCAGGAATCTCTATTTCTATACCCATGTTATCATGGATAAAGCTAGGTTTAGTATGTCCAATGTGTAATGGACCACCATCGATTCTATCCATATAAATATGCATATTTATTGTTGGATCTATTGGCCCAAAATGAATTTGATATAATTCTGGTAGATCGAAATGATCAAATATAAAAGTGTCAATTGGTGGATAAAGACTGAAAATAAAATTATCCCAACATGTATCAACAGAAATATCTAAATCTTGATAGAAATTAGGATAAAGATACTCCTGATACATAAAAATAGTGTCAGGGAAACAAATGCTAAAACCAGTTAAATTATAATGAGTATAAAAATAAGCAACATAGTTATCCCGTATTAATTTATTTATTCCTGGCACTAATCTACCTAGCAACGATACTGCATGTTGTTCAATATTAGCTGCATTGTTAAATTCAGTTATTCTATCTAAACACTTTTGTATAAATGTACCAAGATCGATCATCATTGTATTTGTTTTATACAACCAATAATCATATACAAATTCGCTTCTCATTTCACCGAATATTTTTTGTGCATGAGTTTTATTTATCGTTATTTCTTGACACAATGCTTCCGTAAATAATTCAAATTCATATGCAAATGTATTCCCACCTAGTGGTGGTATTGCATGGAATTTAGTTAAATCGTATATATTGATATCTCTCCAACTATAAATTCCTGAATAATGCACCGGACTAACTCCACTTTGAAAACCATAATCAGCTAAAGTATAAGGATCAGCAGCAGTATACCCACTAAGATCCCATAAAATGTCTCGAGGATGATATAATACCTCTAAAGGTTGTGATGATTGAGCTGCTACTACATAATGAACATCACCTGCTAATTGCCACATAACCTCAAATGAACCTGCTAAACAAGTATCAAAGAATAATACATCCACTCCACCAGAATTTTCTATCGCTGTATCTAATTCTTCAACAGTTAAGCAATCACCAAGAGCATAAGGCCAATACGGATGTGGAGCATGATAATCATAACAGAATCCTGCATACCCACGACCGTGATCGGATAATAATAAAGCATAGTTATCTGCAGGATAAAACACTTTACAATAATCTATGAAACCTTGTAAAGTGGCTGGATCTCCCATATTTGTTTCCCCATATTCATAAAGAGTTATAAGATTTCCATGTTGCAATTCGTACATTTTTGCATTACCTTTAGGGTGACCAGGATAATACGGATGATCAAATAATGCAATAACATTTAGATTTGTTTGAAAACCCACTTGAAGGTATGGTCCGCCATGGTCTGTTTTATACAGTGAATTAATAGTTTCTAACATTACTCGACCTAAATCATTTCCAGAGTTATCTAAACTTCCACCAACATAATCATCTCGAGTATCTGCACAGAAATATATCATAAATGTCCAATTTTTTATTGCTTTTGATTTATCATTTTTAAATTGCTTATTATTGTTGATAGAATTGGTGTCATTTATTCGAATGGAAAATAATATTAAAGATACAAAAATTAGCACAAATATTTTAGATTTATTTTTTGTCATGTGACTCCCTCAAATTAAATACTATATATTAGTATTTTGAAAATAAAAGTGTATATCGAAAATAAGTGATTAAAATCCATTTTTTAAAATCAAAACGAAAAGGAGTGTTTTATTGTACATAAAAAAAGCCAGAATAAAATTAGTATTCAAGAATAATTCTTGAATTATTCATCCACCCATCTGAAATACAGATTATTGACCTGTCATTAGAGCAAATTTTATTCTAGCTTTTTCCAATGATTTTTTGACTTGTTTTTTTAATTCTTTGTTTGTCATTTTTCTTCACCTTTTTTTCAGTTAAGATATATTATATCTGGTCACTCTATAAGTTCCATTTGGAACTTTCTGACCAGCTCCTTAAGCACCAGTCATTAAAGCGAATTTAATTCTGGTTAATTCATAATCTTTGCCGATTTTTTGTTTGATTTTTTGTCTTTTATCAGTCATTTTTCTTTTTCTCCGAGTTTAATTCTTGATTAACATAACTCACAATCATATATAAAGCGGATTCACTTTTTAGAGACTCAAAAATAAGACTCAATTAGAGGTCACAATTTGTGACTAAAGTCATATTCTAAATAACAAGAAGACCTTGTGGTCCTTCATAGTAAATAATAATAGCACCGTATTTCTCTGGAGGCATTTTAATTATCTTTTCATCTACTAGAAAATCTATAGCCCAAGCATATGCTAAATGTATATACCAACAAATAAATTCTCCTAGACTATTATGAGTATATTTACTTGTATATAGTGTATTATAAAATTCTAGAATCATATCTTCTTTTTCTTTTATTTTTATTAATATTTTATTTGATATTCTATTACAAAGCTCTCTCCAAGCAAGAGAATCTTCTTCAGAAATTATTGGAACATTAAGTTTATTTGCTAATTCATCAGGATTTGATAATTTTTCTTTCTCTAGTATATTTGAACATTTTTCCTCAAGTTTTCCTCTAGGGACATTATATTTACCATCAATGATATTTTTTCCAAAAGTAATGAAAGTCCAATTTTCCCAAGGTAAATCTTTTGAATCTTCTCCATACTTACCATGATATTCCATAGGGCCCTCGATCATATAGAAATAATATTGTGCATCAGATCTATCTGGGCTAGGTCGTTTTGGAGCTGGTTTTAATAATGATCTATCTTTAACAAATGCTTCAAGTAATGCTATATCTAATAATTTTGATCCAATTAAAGTAAGTGAAAGATCTTCAATAGAATACTCCTGACTTATGCTAAGTTTACTATATTCACTTTTAATTTCCTTCCAATGTCTTTTTAATTCGTCAGAAATAATTCTCCCAATTTCCTTCGAATGATTATATGTTTTTTCAGTTTCTTCTTCATTTACTATTAGAAAGGTTGGAAAATAATTATCATTCTCCTTTCTCAAAAGATTAGCATTAATAAGAAGTTTTACTTTCTCAAGTAGTTCTTCTTCTGTAATTTCTAACATTATTCTTATTTCTTCAATTGAAAATCCATCATGCAATGCTCTAAGAGTTATTTTGCTAGAAGGTTTGAAGTAATCCCATGGATTGCCAGATCCTGCCATAGATAGACTAATTTTTCTATTAGCATACTCTTCTGGTAATTTTACCACATATTCCACCTAATGAAGAGTTGGAATTTTTAATGTAAAAATATTAACTCAAATCTTACTAATTAACCAGTATCTGAATTTTCTTTTACTAAAAGAATTGCTTTCCACAACTTGATTTTATAATGTAATGTTAGAAAAATAAACAAGCTGGGTAAAAGCATTAGAAATATTCCTCCTATGAAAAATGGTGTTGATACATTCATTGTTGGATTTAAAACAACTAAGAGATAAATTAGAGGAATTAATAACCAGAAAATCATTAATAGATATTTGTTTTCGAAATTTGTAAATGGTTTAAATATCTTATACAAATTTACTGAAATTAAGTAGTATAATAACACAAAAAAAATAATCCCAGGGAATATAAAAATCCAGGATGGGATTCCTGTTAAATTACTTATACCTGCAATATCACCAAAATCCCATATACCACCCATAATTAAATAGCCAATTGAATTCATAAATGCCCAAAAACCATACCAAAAAAAGATGTGATAAAAAATAATCAATACTAGATGTCTTTTACTATTTTTTCTTAAAGTAAAGTAGATGATCAATTGTGTTGAGAAAGCTACAATTAAACATGCTATTATACCTCCACTCATCATATAAGCTCTAGCAGCATTTCCAACTACTAAATCAAATTGAACAAAAGCATGCCCAAATTCATATGGCCAAATCCATGACACATAATAATTAAACGATGAACCACCAACAGTCAAACCTGCTAAGCAATGACCAAGAAATTCATGTGTTGTTTCAGAGACATATTTCATAAGAAAAGATATAGGAAAAAAACTGACTAGAATGAAAAGAATTTTCCATAGTTTATAATTCTTTGATTTTTCCAGTAAATTATTTTCCAATAATATTTCCCCTAGTTTAACAAACTTTCATTTAATTTTAGTAATTTAGATAAATCTGATTATTGTAATTTTGGTTCAAAGCTTTCTTTTTTACATGTTGTGAAAGTATTTTTACCAAGATGTAAACACGGTTGGAATTTCATAATATCATAGAAATCTTCAAAATAGCCTTTATTGGCATATGCAGCAACTACCTCTCCAATTATTAAATCATGATCTCCAGTTTTAATGATTTCTTTAACAACAATTTCTAAATGTCCTATACATTCCTTAATAATTGGAGGTTTCACTTTCTTAGCTTTCAATGGAGTCAAATTTAATTCATTGAATTTCTTCACATACTTGCCTGAACGTCGTCCACAAAATAAAACTTCATTGACTAAATAATACGTTGGAATATTTATTACAAATTCATTAGTTGATTTGATTATTTCATATGAATGTCTCTCAGGTTGAATACTCATAGCAATTAAAGGTGGATCAACACTTGTAGGTATTATCCATGCTACAGTCATTATATTTGGATTGTTATTTGCATCTAGACATGTAATTAATACAGAATTATATGGGTGTAATAAATAAAGTGATCTCTCAAATGGAATTATTACTTTTTGTTCATCCATTATAGTAAACTCTTCCAAATAAATTATTACTACTATGTTTTATCTTCTAATTTTATTTAAATTATATCAATTTATTTTTGTTCTTCTTCATTAATTATTAGCTTGAAAACATCAGGACGTGAATAATGACCTACAACATCGAAATCATAACGGCTTCGAGGAATTAATGATAAATCTAAATCAGCAAATAGAATTCCCACTTTATCAAATAGTGGACCTGCTAAATAATCACCATTTGGATCAATAATTGCACTTCCCCCTCGAGACATTATTTCTGGAGAATTTTTTAATTCATCATAACAAGTTAAATCTTTAGGATACATATCTTTTGTAACATATTGATTGCAGGATAAAACAAAACATCTACCTTCCATTGCAATGTGTCGGATTGTAGCTTGCCAACGTTCTCGAGCATCTGCTGTAGGAGCTACATAAATATCTAGTCCTTTTGTATACATAGCTGTTCTAGCAAGAGGCATATAGTTTTCCCAACAAATTAATCCCCCAATTTTCCCATAAGGTGTTTTTATAGCTGTTAAAGTACTACCATCACCTTCCCCCCATATTAATCTCTCAGAACCAGTTGGTTTTAATTTTCTGTGTTTACCAAGTAACTTTCCATCTGGTCCAAAGTAAAGAATCGTGCAATAGAGCGTCCCACCACTGAATTCAGCATCTCTTTCTACAACACCAATTAATAAATAGACATCATTACTTTTAGCAATCTTTCCTAGTGTTTTAACATCCTGTCCAGGTATTTCAATTGAATTTTTAAAATATCGAGCAAAATCCTTCTTCCCTTCTTCTGATCGACTCCCAATTTTTGTACCAAAAGACAATCCTCTTGGATAAGCAGGTATAAATGCTTCTGGAAATAAAACAATTTTCGCCCCATCATTTGCTGCTTTTTGGGTTAAATGATTTACTTTCTTAAAACAGGCTTCTTTTTCCATAATCACAGAAGAATCCTGAACAACCGCTACATAGACTGATTTTTCTTTTTGATTCATTTTACTCAAAATTAGAATCTATTTAAAAAATAATAATATTATTATCATGTTTTATGAAGTGCTTAGAATGCTTTCTCAAAATTATGAGAAAGCTTTTAATCACTTTAAAGGCAATAAATATTCAACAGGAGGATACTTTTTGATGTCTATTAGAAAAAAAATAGTAACAATTACCACACTTCTAATTTTTTCTACAAATTTTTTATCAATAATTACAAATAATTATGTTGCGAGTATAAGTGATTGTAATATTAGTATTGATGATTATATTTTCAGTACTTATTTAGGGGGATCTGGTGAAGATCTAGTTCATAATTCAATCATTGATTCTAATGATAACATTATCATAGCAGGTGTTACAAGTTCTGAAAATTATCCAACAATCAATGCTTATCAAGAAAATTACAATGGAGGGGGTGATTCATTTATTTCAAAAATAAGTTCAGATGGACAAGAAATTATCTTCTCTACATTTTTAGGTGGATCTGACTTAGATATTGTAAGTTCCGTTAAACTTGACAATTATGGTAATATTGTCGTAACAGGTTTTACATATTCATCTAATTTTCCAACTTTAAATCCAATTCAAGCAGAATTAAATGGTACTAGTGATATATTCATCAGTAAATTTAATCCTGATGGTATTTTGCTTTATTCAACATTTTTTGGTGGTAGTGGTTTAGATACAGGTCGAGATTTAACTTATGATTCTAACAATAACTATATTTTAACTGGTCATACTACATCAAGTGATTTTCCAATCACCAATGATGCATTTCAAGATAGTTTTGGTGGTGGCACAGATGATGCTTTTATTTTACAATTGGCAGAAAATGGACAAACAGTACTATATTCAACTTTTCTAGGTGATGATGGCATAGATGGAGGTACACAAATTATAATAGATAACCAAGATTGTGTAGCTTTTTGTGGAACTACTAATTCAACAGAATTTAATACTACAATCGATGCCTATCAAACAACTTTCAATGGTGGTATTAATGATTGTTTTATTGCTTTTTTTAATTTAACAAACAAAGAGATAATTTACTCTACTTTAATAGGTGGTAATGAAAATGAAATGCCTTGGGATATAACTTTTGATAATAATTTTAATCTAATTATCACAGGATATACACATTCAAGCAATTTTCCAACATCAGTAGATGCATTTCAAATTATTCATGGGGGAAATGATGATATTTTTGTTTTAAAACTGAATAGTAATGATTATTCACTGAACTTCTCAACTTTTTTAGGGGGATCAAATAATGAATATGGAAAGGATTTGAAAATTGATGGATGTGGAAATGTACTAGTAATTGGTAATAGCGAATCACCAAATTATCCAATTAGCTCAAATGCATTTCAAGCTACAATAGGTGGTTATAATGATATTATATTTAGTGCTTTAGATTCAAAAGGTCAAAATCTAACCTATTCAACTTTCATAGGAAGTCAGAACTACGATAATGGAAATGGATTATCTCTAGATCAAGAATTTGATCTAATAATAACTGGATCATCAGATTCAACAAATTTCCATTTAGAGGATCCACTTCAAGATAATAACGCTGGATTATATGATAATTTAATTTGTAAATTTGATTTAATCTATGAAGAATCAACTTTAGAAAATCCAATATTACTATCTACAACAAGTTTCATTATTTTTGTAGCAGTTTTAATTATTTTTATTCAAAGAAAAAGAACAAAGAATTAGA
The DNA here is from genome assembly GCA_016839405.1 of Candidatus Gerdarchaeota archaeon. The sequence continues at coordinate 15,023 of JAEOUJ010000347.1, forward strand.
ATTTGTTCTTTATTATTTCTTTTTTAATTAACTTGTCTTTATATAAATTAATGATATACAAGTTTTCAAATCAGAAGAATTGTAAAAAAACGATTATAAATTTCTTGATATTTTCTTTTTCATTATATTTAATTTTACAGACAAATATTTCTATTAAAATTTAATCTAATCCAAATAAAAAATGCTTTCTAACTTTACAAAGCGAAAAAGTATTATTAGTGAAGAATTTATTTTATTGACATATTCTCATATTATTAAATTAATACATTAGATGAGATGTGGTATAAATGTTTGATAAACTTAGAAGAAAAGCTACACGAGCAGTTAAACGTGCTGTTGGTGATGCTGTTGAAGATGAAGCTGAACGTCAAGTTGATAAGCAAGTCAGCAAAGTGAAAAGTGACGCGAAAAAAAGTCAAGATGAAGCAATAAAACATTCATTTCGTGGTATGGTAACTAAAGAAAAAACAGTCACTGGTGAAATGATTACTGATTTTAACAAATTTAAATCTGAATGGGAAAAGAATGCAGAAGATCCTGCTGATTCAATTTTCTATCTTTTAATTGCTGCATATAATTACAGCTCCAAAGATAAAGCAATTGGCGAAGCGATGGCTACAGTTGTACTTTCTAAAGAACATAATTATGAGGATGCTGGCTCTCCATCAGGTTTGAAATTTGGTAAAACTAATAAATATCTCTTTGATCAAATGAGAGATGATCCGAATATTGTTAAATCTTATCTTGGAGCAGAATATAAAGAAGATTATAAATTCAATGAGAAAAAATTAAAAATGACTTTTCTTGGCATTGTTCCAGATGAAGATAAACATCTAAAGGCAATAATTCAAAGTACAGGAAAAGATTATCCTACTCCTGTTTCATTAGCTAAAAATAAACATGACCAATGGAAAGTTACAGAATTTTCTTCAATTGCAACTGGTTGTAAAAAACCCGCTTCTGAAGAAGATGATTTTTGAAATAAAATAATTTTAAAAAAAATTGTTAAAACAATTTTTTCTATTTTTTATAAATAAACTTTATATTTTTTTATTTAATCCAATTCAAAATATCCTTGCTTTTATTTTGTATTCCTTCAATTTCTCCTTCTCTAAGTGGTCCTTTGGCTTCAACAACCCATCCAGATAACCATTCAGAATAAACGTTACTAACAGCTTTCCCTAAAATTTTATTGAACCTATTTGCTTGAAATGTAACATTTTTTGTTGGCATTGCATGAGTAACAAAAGAGACGCCAAATTTTATGTTTTTATTTGCTTTCTTCAACTGATTTTTTAAACCACGTATAAATAATTTGCATTTTAGACTTGTCATAAAAGCTTTAACAGGTGTCCCTATAACAAGAGCATCAGGTGAATCGTCAACTACTTGTTTTGGGTTTATATCTTTCACATGATATATTTTTACATCCAACTTTTTTTCAAAAACTTTACCAATCGTTTCAGCAATTCTTTTCCCATTGCCATATGTAGAATCATGAATTATCCATACTTTCAAATAAATCACCCAATAATTGATGAGAATTTATTTATTCTCCTAGAATTTAAATAATTGCTATTTATAATTCATAATTGATCGTTAAATCGATTGCTGCAGCTATTGTTGCTTGACATACTTTTCTTATAAAATCAAAATCTAATTTATCAATTGTATCTGCTTCTGTATGATAATATGGATATCTAAAATTAGCTGTGTCTGTTACCATTATTGCAGGAATATTTTCTCGCCAAAATGGAGCATGATCTGATCGTAATAAATCTCCTCCTTTTTTAGCAATTGTTTCAAATGATAGTGGAACACCAGCTGATATATAGGGTAATTGTATTGATTTATGTTTACAATTTTTACAAAATATTTTTACAAGTTTTTTTGATTTTTTATCACCTACAACAGCAATAAAATTACCAATCATTTTTCTTGTATTAGTTTTATATTTTGGTAATAATTTAAAAAGGAATGTAGGAAATTTTTGAGAATACTTTTTATTAGAAGTAAAACCAACAGTTTCGAGGTTTATCACTCCAAGAATTTTCTTATTTTCTTTAATAGCAGTCTCAACCCATTTATTGCTACCAATTAAAGCATTGTTGCCTATCCAATCTGTAAAATTATCTTTTGCAATTAATTTTTTATATAATTCAAGATATTTCAATTCAGATTCTGAAAAATTTATTTTCGTGAAGTCATCAGCTAATTTTATAGCTTCTTTAGATGTCTTACTTTTTGCCCTCCATTTTCTTACATTTCTTTGATATTTTTCTATTCTTTTTCTACTCTCATAGGTAAGGAAACGATTTTCTTTATCAAATAATCCAAATTTTTTCGCTAGATTTTGTAACTTGAAAACATAGGCTGCATTAAATTCCTCTAAAGTGAAACTAACATAACGAATGTTTGATGCCTTTTCTTCTTTTGCTAAAATTCTTGCTGTTTCTAACATAACAGCAATTCCTGTTCCATTATCATTAGCTCCAGGTGAAGAATAGACAGTATCATAATGACTTGTAATTAGTAATTTAGCGTCTTCACTGTCTTCCATATATCCTTCAATATTCCTAAATATTAAGTCAAATTCTTCTAGTTTGAAGGTTTGTTCTTTTACTTTTAATCCATAATTCTCAAATTGGTTTTTAATATAATCAGCTGTTTCATTTAATTTATCAAGCCCATTAATTGGATGTTTTACTCCTTCAATGTGTAGAATGTGTTTATACAATTGTTCAATTTCTACCTTCTCAATTAGTTTCTTTTTCTCCATATTTTTCATCTCAAATAGCTATTATCAACAAATCCTAAAATGTAAATTAATTTTTAGATTGAATATAAATAGGTTAATTGTAATTTTATATTTTTTTACACAATTTTTTTTAAGCTTTCGAAAATTAATATAATGGTGGGTATGTTTTGTCTAAAAAAATAAAGAAACCTACGAAGATGATTTTAATAATTAGCTCAATTATTGCTTCTATTTTAATTTTATCAGGTATTATGCTTTTTACCATAAGAGGCAAATCTGAAGATCTATTTTGGTGTATAGCATTAAATGGAGCAGCAGGCTTTATGTTATTATTTCCACCATTAATAACTTGGGGTACTGTTAAAGGAAGAGAAATAGATTTAGTAGAAGAAGAAAAATGGTCAACAACATTAACAGTTTTATTTGTAATTTTTTTAGTATTAGGAATTTGTTTGATAATAACCGGTATAGTTTATATTTTCTTATACTATCAAGTTTCAAAATTCATGATTGGTGCATTATTCAGTTTTTGTGGTATCATTTCACTTATCATCAGTTATGTTATTTTACATAAAAATAATAAAAGAGATGAAAACTACAAACCGAAAGTCTATCTATTGGAATTATTTGCATACAATTTTCTTTGGATAGCTGTCGTTTTAACAATTGCTGGAATATTCTTTTTCCGTTACTATTCAACTCAATCAATTATTATGCTAGTAATTGCTGCATTACTTCTTATTGGATTTGGTCTTTCAATGTACTTTTATATGAAAAAGTCAAGAGCTTATAAATTGGATTCATCATCTACCAACTCATAACCCAATATCTCAGCTTCCTCAATATCTTTCGAAAGGATTTCCCTTTCTCTTCCTTTTGTACTTGCTATGTAAATTGCTCTAATCATAGTATAAAATGATGTTGGAACAAACCAAAAGATTGGTGCAATAATAAAAACGAGTATAAATGCAGCCCCAGCAACTCCTATTCCACCTGTTAATTCAGGAACAAAAGCAAAAAGTATACCAATACAAATTGGTGCCATAATCGATAATGTTACTAAATAAGAATTTCCATTAGCTTTCATTCTTTTTTTATTTCGAAAAACTAATCGATAAAAAATAATATCTAAAATTAGACTGACTACAGTTGCAATTAAAATAAATATCCCCATAGCTGATTCAGGATCCATTATAATATCTCCAATTCTTATCTTTAGCTAATCTCATTGAGTAACTATTCACATTGATTTATTAACATTATCAATTATGTAAATTCTATATAGCTATAATCAAGAATATAATAAAAACTATGAAAGAAATATAATTTAAAAATAGCCAATATTAATTAAAACCTCATTCAACCATTTTCAATTGATTAATCGTTTATGGTCTGATTATTAATACCAATTTATCGAGTCAAATTTATCACAGAATTACTAAATATTACAACATAACAATCAATGGGATTATAAAATAAATTTTATAACTTTAAAAGAAGAAAAACCTTCAATATATTTCTGCAAATTTAATATTAGTAATCTTTGTTTAATACTGTTTCTTGAAAATCTTTAATTAATAAAGGAAGAAATAACAAATTATGAGATCTCCTAGTAGATTGAGAACTTTAAGAAATCAATTTAAGCAATTCAGGGTGCCTATTCTTATATTTCTTCTTTTCTGGATTGCGGGTTTCATTGCCTTTTATGTTATTGAACCACAAAAAAATTTTTGGAATATATTTCTAATTTCCGTTGCAATAAGAGAAAGTCAAGCAAATGAAACATTCTATAATTTTTACCATTTTCTTTGGCCTTTATTATTTGAATTATTAATTCTAACTTTTATTATAACAACAATACAAGAATTCTATGGTTATGATCCAGAAGTTAAAGCAAGAAAATTAGCTTCTCATAAAAGAAA